>NZ_CAKJTP010000042.1:15304-33692 GCF_917627335.1 Protofrankia sp. CiT1
CCCCTATTGCCGAGCGCTCGTATGACATGCCGGCGGCAGAGAACGGGGATCTTCCGGGTTGCGCGCTGAAAACGCCCCTGGCGGCCGCGTGCCCGTGATCCCTGCCGTTTGCGCCGGAAGTATCAGGACAGCAGGGAACGCAGCACGTACGGCAGGATGCCGCCGTTGCGGTAGTACTCCGCCTCCCCCGGCGTGTCGATGCGGACGATCGCGTCGAACCGCTTGTCGCCGGCCCGCACGACCAGGGTCGCGGTCTGCTCGTCGACCTGGGCGAGCCCGCGGATGGTGAAGATCTCCTCTCCGGTCAGGCCGAGCGAGGCGGCGGACTCCCCGGGCGGGAACTGCAACGGCAGGACGCCCATCCCGATGAGGTTGGATCGGTGGATGCGTTCGTACGACTCGGCGATCACCGCGCGGACACCGAGCAGCGAGGTGCCCTTGGCCGCCCAGTCACGTGACGAGCCCGAGCCGTACTCTTTGCCCGCGAGTACCACCAGCGGCACCCCGTCGGCCGCGTACCGCTGCGCCGCGTCGTAGATCGCCAGCTGCTCGCCGTCGGGCAGGTGGCGGGTGACGCCGCCCTCGGTGCCGGGGACGAGCCTGTTGCGCAGCCGGATGTTGGCGAACGTCCCACGGATCATCACCTCGTGGTTACCGCGTCGGGAGCCGTAGGAGTTGAAGTCCTTCGGGTCCACCCCGTGCTCGACGAGGTACCGGCCCGCCGGCGAGTCGGGCTTGATGGATCCGGCGGGCGAGATGTGGTCGGTGGTCACCGAGTCGCCGAGCAGCGCCAGCACCCGGGCGTCGACGATGTCCGGGCGTGGCGTCGGCTTCGCCGGCATCCCCTCGAAATACGGAGGATGGCGGACGTAGGTCGAGTCAGGTGCCCAGCTGAAGGTCTGGGACACCGTGCCGCCGTCACCGGTCGGCAGGGACTGCCACCGTTCGTCACCGCTGAGGTCGCCGTAGTCCTCGGTGAACATCTCCGAGCGGATCGCGTCGCCCACCACGGCGGCCACCTCGACCTCGCTCGGCCAGATGTCGCGCAGGTAGACCGGGTTGCCCGCGGTGTCGGTGCCCAGCGGGTCGTTGAGCAGGTCGATGTCCATCGTGCCGGCAAGGGCGTAGGCGACGACGAGCGGCGGGGACGCCAGGTAGTTCATCTTGACGTCCGGGTTGATCCGGCCTTCGAAGTTGCGGTTGCCGGACAGCACGCTGACCACCGCCAGGTCACCGGCGGCCACCCCCTGGCTGATCTCCTCCGGTAGCGGCCCGGAGTTGCCGATGCAGGTGGTGCACCCGTAGCCGACCAGGTTGAAGCCGAGCTTGTCCAGGTAGGACGTGAGCCCGGCGCGCTCGTAGTAGTCCATGACGACCTTGGAGCCCGGTGCCAGGGTGGTCTTCACCCAGGGCTTCCGGGTCAGGCCACGGTCGACGGCGTTGCGGGCGAGGATCGCCGCCCCCACCATCACCTGCGGGTTGGATGTGTTCGTGCACGAGGTGATGGCCGCGATGGCGACCGCACCGTGGTCGAGGGAGAAGCTGGTGCCGTCCGCGAGAGTCACCGGGGTCGGGTTGGACGGGCGTCCGCCGAGATCACTGGAAGTATCCGCAGCTGCCTTTGCCGGACCGGCATAGTCGGCGAGCGCGGTGCGGAACGCGGCCTTGGCGGTGCGCAGCGGCACTCGGTCCTGCGGGCGCTTGGGGCCGGCCAGCGAGGGCTCGATCGTGGACAGGTCGAGGGTGAGGGTGGTCGTGTAGACCGGCTCGCGACTCGGGTCGTGCCAGAGGCCCTGCTCCTTGGTGTAGGCCTCGACGAGGTCGATCTGCTCTTTGGGCCGACCGGTCAGCCGCAGGTAGGCCAGGGTCTCCGCGTCCACTGGGAAGATCGCGCAGGTCGAGCCGTACTCGGGGCTCATGTTGCCGATCGTGGCCCGGTTGGCCAACGGGACGTTGCCCACGCCCTCGCCGTAGAACTCGACGAAACGGCCCACCACACCGTGCTTGCGCAGCATCTCGGTGATCGTGAGAACGAGGTCGGTAGCGGTGGTCCCGGCTGCCAGTTCTCCGGTGAGCTTGAATCCGACCACCGTCGGGATGAGCATGCTGACCGGCTGGCCGAGCATGGCGGCTTCCGCCTCGATGCCGCCGACGCCCCAGCCGAGCACCCCCAGGCCATTGATCATGGTGGTGTGGCTGTCCGTGCCGACCAGCGTGTCGGGGTAGGCGAGTGTCCCGTCGGCGGTGTCCTTGGTGAAGACAACGCGGGCGAGGTGCTCCAGGTTGACCTGGTGGACGATCCCGGTGTTCGGGGGGACGACCGTGAAGTTGTCGAAGGCGGCCTGGCCCCACCGCAGGAACTGGTAGCGCTCACGGTTACGGCTGAACTCCAGCTCGGTGTTGCGCGCGAAGGCGTCCGGCTGGCCAAAGACGTCAGCGATGATCGAATGATCGATCACCAGTTCCGCTGGCGCAAGCGGGTTGATCTTTGTCGGGTCGCCGCCGAGCGCCGCCATGGCCTCGCGCATCGCGGCGAGGTCAACCACGCACGGGACACCGGTGAAATCCTGCATGATCACGCGGGCCGGCGTGAACTGGATCTCCTGGCTCGGCGCGGCGGCCGGGTCCCAGGACGCGAGCGCGCGGACGTGGCCGGCGGTGATGTTGGCGCCGTCCTCGGTGCGCAGCAGGTTCTCCAGCAGGACGCGCAGGCTGTAGGGCAACCGGTCAGCTCCGGGAACCGCGTCCAGCCGACGGATTGTGTACCTGCGGTCGCCTACCTTGAGATGACCCGTGCTGCCGAAACTGTCCATATCTCCTCCTCGCCGCGTTTCCTCGCGGACCATCCTGGCGTTCACTCCAGGAACTACCCGGCTCGCTGGGCCCGGGACCAGTAATATCCTATTTACTTAGTATTGCTAAGGATATACCAGAAGATCAGTCGCCGCGTGCGAGGCTCCTGAAGTGTGGCGGCGCACCGGATATGTCATCTAACTGATAGTAATAAGAGGCTCCGGCAATAGGACGTTCGATCAGGGAGCGGCGTCCGGGTGGATGGATCGCGCGGCGGCGGAGGGAGGCGCCCTGTGTGGGGCGTCGACCGACGAGCCGGGGTACCCGTGCATCGCACAGCGATGGACGGGGAGCGATGACGCGAGGCGCCGACCGGGCGGCGCGAGCCGGACACTCCTATTGCCGGATCCGCTAAACGTGGGAACGGTCAGGCGTTCTCGAGGAGATCCGGCGAGACACTCGCCTCGGTGTTTGGCAGCCCGAGCGCGTGCGCCCGCTTATCGGCCAGCGCAAGCAGCCGCCGGATCCGGCCGGCGACCGCGTCCTTGGTCAGCGGCGGGTCCGCGAGCGCGCCCAGCTCCTCCAGGGAGGCCTGGGCGTGCTCCAGGCGCAGCCGTCCGGCGGCGAGCAGATGCCCCGGCGCGTCGTCGCCCAGAATCCTCAACGCGGCCTGGACCCGGGCACCGGCCGCAACCGCCGCGCGCGCGGAACGGCGAAGGTTGGCATCGTCGAAGTTCGCCAGCCGGTTCGCGGTTGCCCGCACCTCCCGGCGCATCCGCCGGTCCTCCCAGGTGAGCAGGCTGTCATGCGCGCCGATTTTTGTCAGCAGCACGCTGATCGCGTCACCGTCCCGGATCACCACCCGGTCAACCCCGCGCACATCCCGGCTCTTGGCCGCGACACCGAGCCGGCGGGCCGCGCCGACCAGCGCGAGCGCGGCCTCCGGCCCCGGCGACGTGATCTCCAAGGAGCAGGAGCGGCCCGGCTCGGTCAGCGAACCGTGGGCCAGGAACGCCCCGCGCCACGCAGCCGCGGCGTCGCAGGACGCGCCCGTCACCACCTGCGGCGGCAATCCCCGCACCGGTCGGCCTCGCTGGTCAAGCAGCCCGGTCGACCGCGCCAGCTGCTCACCGTCACGTTCCACCCGGACGATGTAGCGCGCCGAACGGCGCAGCCCACCCGCGGCGAGCACCGCGATGCCCGACGGGAAGCCGAACACCTCCGCGATCTCGCGGCGCAGCCTGCGGGCGGTGGCACCCGCGTCGAGTTCGGCCTCGACGACGATGCGGCCACGCACGATGTGCAGCCCGCCACCGAAGCGCAACAACGCGGCCATCTCCGCTCTGCGACAACATGGCTTCGCCACCCGCAACCGGCTGAGCTCGTCCTTGACGGTGGCGGTCATTGCGGCCACACGAATCATTCCTCACCTTCACGAGCGGAGACGGTGGCCGCGGGATCGCCGCGCACCGCATCGTCTGAAACCAGCTTGTCGGCCGCGGCCGCGGCCGGACCTGGCCGGGCGCCGGAGCCGGCCCCGGTCATGCCGGCGAACACCGCCTTGAACGCGGCGGCCAGCCGTCGCGGGTCATGGCGCGGCTCACCGGGGTAGGCGACCGGTACGAGGTGCAACCGCGCTCCCAGATCGGCCGCGGCACGGGCGAGCGCACCCGGCTCACCGACCGCGTCACGGTCCGCGATCACGACATCGAACAGGAGGCCCGGCGCATGCTTCCCGATGACCCGCAGATGCGCCTCGGGCGGATAACCGGCGGTCTCACCGGGCTGCGGCACCAGGTTCAGGACCACGACGCGGCGAGCCGGCGACCCGAGCAGGCGCTCGGTCATCTCGGGCACCAGCAGATGAGGCAGCACGCTGGTGTAGAGCGAACCCGGGCCGAACACCACCCACTCGGCCCGCTCGACGGCGTCCAGCGCCGGTGGGCACGCCGGGGGCGTCGCGGGCTGGAGACGCAGGCTCCGGACCCGCCCGGCGGTGGTAGCCACCTCCGCCTGGCCGTGGACCTCGACGACGGCGGCCGGCTGAACCGGGTCGAGTCCGGCCACCTCGGCGACGATGTCGATGCCCGCGTCCGACAGCGGCAGCACCCGCCCGGCGGCCCCCAACAGCCTGGCCGCAAGGTCGAGCGCGGCCACCGCGGAGCCCTGGCGTTCGGCGAGCGCCGTCAGCACCAGATTACCGACAGCGTGACCGGCGAGCGGGCCGCGACCACCGAACCGGTGCTGGAACAGCTCCGCCCAGGTGGCCGACCAGGTGTCGGCACCGGCGAGCGCGGCCAGCGCCATGCGCAGATCACCCATGGGCAGCGCTCCCAGCTCGTTCCGGAGCCGTCCCGACGATCCACCGTCGTCACCTACTGTCACGACAGCGGTGAGATGCTCGGTGATGCGCCGCAACGCCCGCAGGGACGCGGCCAAACCGTGGCCACCGCCGAAAGCCACCACCGCGGGACCGGTACCCGTCACTCTCGCCCCAGATCACGATGGACGACCCGGACGCCGACGCCGTCGCCCGCGAGCCGCGCGGCGAGCTGTTCGGCCAGGGCCACACTGCGGTGCTTGCCACCGGTGCACCCGACCGCGAGTGTCAGATAACGCTTACCTTCCCGCACGTACCCCTCCCCCACCAGCCGCAGCAACGCCGCGTACTGGTCGATGAACTCCGCTGCCCCTGGCTGGGCGAGAACGTAGTCACGAACATCTGGATCACGGCCGGTGAACGGTCGCAGTGCCTCCACCCAGTGCGGATTCGGCAGGAACCGGCAGTCGGCCACCAGGTCGGCGTCCAGCGGCAGACCGTACTTGTAGCCGAAGGAGACCACCGTCGCGTTCAGGCGGTTCCCGCTCGGCTGGCCGAACGCGGTGTCAATCTTGGCCCGCAACTCGTGGACGTTGAGATCGGTGGTGTCCAGGACCAGGTCCGACTCGCCGCGCAGCTCCGCCAGCAGCGCGCGCTCACGGCTGATGCCGTCGACCACCCGCCCGTCGCCCTGGAGCGGATGCGGCCGGCGGACGTGGTCGAACCTGCGGACCAGCGTCTCGTCCGCGGCTTCCAGAAAGAGCACCTGCGGATGCATGCCACGGGCCTCGAGCGCGTCCAGCGTCGCGCGCAGGTCGGAGAAGAACGCCCGGCCGCGGACGTCCACGACCACGGCGATGCGATTGACCGCGCCCTGTGACCGCAGCCCGAGTTCGGTCATGGTGGCCAGCAACGCCGGGGGGAGGTTGTCAACAACGAACCAGCCGAGATCCTCCAGGCACTTGGCCGCGGTGCTGCGGCCCGCTCCGGACAGCCCGGTGATGATGGCGAGGTCAAGCGGCACGGCGGAGGTCATGTGGGAACACCCCAGGTTGACGTGGTATCGGAACCGGGTCCAGCGGTGGTGGTGCCGGCCGCGGCGGCTCCCGATGGCCCCGATTCGGGCGCGGACACCGCGGGCGGGGGCACCGGCGCGGTTCCGTCAGTCCCAAGAATTTCCCCCGTGTACGGGTCGACCGCGGGTGCGGCGGCCGCCACGGTTCCCGGTCCGGCCGCGGCCAGCGCGTCCACCACGGCCTGGGCTGTCCGCCGGCCGATGCCCGGAACCTCGGCGATCTGGTCGACCGTTGCCCGGCGTATCCGAGCGAGCGAGCCGAACGTCGCCAGCAGCGCTTTGCGGCGTGTCTCGCCGAGCCCCGGCACGTCGTCGAGCAGCGAATGAACCATGGCCTGGGAGCGCTTCTGGCGATGATAGGTGATCGCGAACCGGTGCGCCTCGTCCCGGATCCGTTGCAACAGGTACAACGCCTCGCTGGTGCGGGGCAGAATAACCGGATCATCCTCAGCCGGCAGCCACACCTCCTCCAGCCGCTTGGCGAGCCCGCACAGGGCGATGCCGCCGGGGCCGCTGTCGATACCGAGCGTGTCCAGGGCTCGGCGGGCCGCGGCGACCTGCGGGGGGCCGCCGTCGACAACGACCAGGCTGGGCGGGTAGGCAAAACGCCGTGACTGGTCCGTGACCGGCTCCGGCGGGGTGCTGGACGGGCTCGCCAGCCCGGCGACGTCCCCGGTGCGCGCCTGCTCGGCAAGGTAGCGGCTGAACCGCCGGCTGATCGTCTCGTACATGCTCGCGACGTCGTCCTGCCCGTCCACCCCGCGGATGGCGAACCGCCGGTACTCCGACTTGCGGGGCAGCCCGTCCTCGAAGACGACCATGCTCGCGACGACGTTGCTGCCCCGCAGGTTGGAGATGTCGAACGACTCGATCCGCAGCGGCGGCTCGGCCAGGCCGAGCGCGTCCTGGATGTCCGACAGCGCCCGGCTGCGCGCGGACAGATCACCGGCCCGTTTCGTGCGATGCAGGGTGAAGGCCTGGGCCGCGTTGCGCTCGACGGTCTCCAGCAGGGTCCGCTTGTTCCCACGGCGAGGAACCCGCAGGTCGACCTGGCTGCCGCGGGCGGCACTGAGCAGCGCGGCCACGGCAGCCGCGTCCGGCGGGAGCACCGGGACGAGCACCTCTCGCGGGATCTCGTTGGCGGCGCCGGGACAGGCGAGCCCGCCGGTCGGGGCCGAGCCGGTCGGGGTAGTGGCCGCGGGGGCGGCCTGTGACAGGTACTCCTGGGCGAGGAACTGCTCGACCAGCTCCCCCGTGGTCAGCTCCTCGAGCTTGTCGACCACCCAGCCGCGCTGGCCGCGGACCCGGCCGTCACGCACGTAGAAGACCTGGACGGCGGCTTCAAGATCGTCCTGGGCGAACGCGATGACGTCGGCGTCGGTGCCGTCAGGCAGCACCACGGCCTGTTTTTCCATGGCCTGGCGCAGGGCGCCGATGTCGTCCCGCAGCCGCGCGGCGCTTTCGTACCGCTGCTCCGCCGCGGCCTGCGCCATCTCGCGTTCGAGCGTGCGGATGTACCGGTCGGTCCGCCCGGACATGAAGTCGCAGAAATTCTCGACGATGCGACGGTGCTCGGCCTCGTCGACCCGGCCCACACACGGTGCCGAGCAGCGGCCGATGTAGCCGAGCAGGCAGGGGCGGCCCATCTGGCCCGCGCGCTTGAACACGCCCGCACCGCACGTACGGGCCGGGAAGACACGCAGCAGGAGATCCAGGGTCTCCCGGATGGCCCACGCGTGGGGGTACGGACCGAAGTAACGGACGCCGGCGCGCTTGGGACCGCGCATGACCTGCAACCGGGGGAACTCCTCGTGCAGCGTCACCGCGAGGCTCGGGTAGCTCTTGTCGTCCCGGTAGCGAACATTGAAGCGAGGATCGAACTCCTTGATCCAGGTGTACTCGAGCTGAAGCGCTTCGACCTCCGTCGACACCACCGTCCAGTCGACCGCACTCGCGGTCGTCACCATGTGCTGAGTACGGGGGTGGAGGTTGTGTATATCGGTGAAGTAGGTTGACAACCTGGCGCGAAGGTTCTTCGCTTTGCCCACGTACACCACGCGGCCGTGCTCGTCGGAGAACCGGTACACCCCCGGTGTCGCCGGAACCGATCCCGGCGCGGGACGGTAGGACGCCGGATCAGCCATGAACCGAGCCTACGGCGCGCCGGACAGCCATTGAACAACGCCTCCACGTAACCATTTCATCACGCTGGGCACCTGCTCTTGAAGGGCGGCCATGACCCGGGGCGGAACAAAGCCCCGTGACGACCATGGCTGGGCATATCTCACAGCTGACGGGACACCCGTCATGGCGCGGGGCGGCCGGCGATGCCAGGGTCCATGCTCGGAGACCATGAGCGGTGTGCAAACCATGGCCCGTCAGGCGCTCGCCGTCCGATGGCCACGATGGCCACGACGACCGGTCCGACAGGCGCTGATCCCGCGGCACCTGCGTGCCACCATCCCCGGAGAGGGCCTCCTGAGGCTGGCGTCGACCTTGTCCAGGCTGGTCCCGAACAAGTCCCTTAACGTGTCCCGGGTGGCATCTTGCCTGACCGGCTGTCACCCTCGATACCGCGGTGCACAGCGTCGCTGGATGACGAAGGAGGCACGACGGATGCAGGTGGACGATGTGACCACCGAGTTGGTCGTCAATGACGCACCTTCCCGCGGGCGGCTGACCGTGCTGCAGGTGAGCTGGCGACGGGCCGACCCGCTTGCCGTGACGTTGGAGCTCATCTCCCGGCCCGATCATCCGGCGCTGCCGCGAGGTACCTGGGTGGTGCTGCGAGACGCGCTACGCGCCGGTCTGGACATCCCCACCGGCGGCGGTGACGTGCGGATCACCCCGGAACCGGACCGCGGCTGTGTGCGGCTCGATCTGACATCTCGTGAACTCCACTCCGTCGTCCGGCTGGACATCGAGGCCGCGCGGGCGTTCCTCGACGCGACCGAACAGGTGGTTCCCCGCGGCGCGGAACGTTCTGCCGAGGAACTCGACGCCGTTCTGGCCGATCTTCTACGTACCTGACCTCCACGTACCCGCTCCCGCCGTCCCCGGCCTGGGGCCGTGCGGACGTCCCGTTGTCCCGCGGCGTGACAGGAGCCCCGGCGGTCAGGACGCGGCTGACGCCGGCCCGGCCGCCGACCCGAAGCCGGCCCGTGGCCCGAGGATCTCCCGGAGGAACAGCCCAGTATGGCTGCTCTCAACCGCGGCGACCACCTCCGGCGGTCCTTCGGCGATGACCCGTCCGCCACCGGTCCCGCCCTCCGGACCCATGTCGATGACCCAGTCCGCCGTCTTGATGACGTCCAGGTTGTGCTCGATGACGATGACCGTGTTGCCAGTGTCCACAAGGCGGCCGAGAACACCCAGCAGTTTACGGATGTCCTCGAAGTGCAGCCCGGTCGTGGGCTCGTCCAGCACGTAGGCGGTGCGGCCGGTGGAGCGCCGCTGGAGCTCGGCGGCGAGTTTGACCCGTTGTGCCTCCCCGCCGGACAGCGTCGGTGCTGACTGGCCGAGCCTGACGTAGCCGAGACCGACGTCGTTGAGGGTGCGCAGATGCCGGGCGATCGCGGGAACGGCCGCGAAGAACTCCGCGGCCTCCTCGATCGGCATATCGAGGACCTCGGCGATGCTCCGGTTCTTGTAGTGGACCTCCAGCGTCTCCCGGTTGTACCGAGCACCGTGGCAGACCTCGCACGGCACGTACACGTCCGGCAGGAAGTTCATCTCGATCTTGATGGTGCCGTCCCCGGCGCAGGCCTCGCAGCGGCCGCCCTTGACGTTGAACGAGAATCGCCCAGGAAGGTAGCCACGGACCTTGGCCTCGGTGGTCTCGGCGAACAGGCGGCGAACGTGGTCGAAAACGCCGGTGTAGGTGGCGGGGTTCGACCGCGGGGTCCGGCCGATCGGGGACTGGTCAACCCTGACGACCTTATCAAGATGATCAATACCGGTGACGCCGCGATGCCGTCCCGGTACTTCCCGAGCGCCGTTGAGCGTGTTCGCCAGTACCGCGGCCAGGATGTCGTTGACGAGGGTGGACTTCCCCGAGCCGGAGACGCCCGTGACGGCCACGAAACAGCCGAGGGGGAACGACACCGTCACATCCCGCAGGTTGTGCTCACGGGCCGCGTGGACGGTCAGCGCGCGGCCCGCGGTCGGCTGCCGCCGGATGTCGGGCACCGGTATCTCGCGGCGGCGCGACAGGTACGCCCCGGTGATCGAGGACTCCGCATGGAGCAACGCCTCCACCGAGCCGGACACGACGACCTTGCCGCCGTGCTCACCAGCCCCCGGCCCGATGTCCACCACCCAGTCGGCGGCGCGGATCGTGTCCTCGTCGTGTTCGACGACGATCAGGGTGTTACCGAGGTCGCGCAGCCGGACCAGCGTCTGGATGAGGCGGCGGTTGTCCCGCTGGTGCAGGCCGATCGACGGCTCGTCCAGGACGTAGAGGACCCCGACCAGCCCCGAACCGATCTGGGTGGCGAGCCTGATCCGCTGCGCCTCCCCCCCGGCCAGCGTGCCGGCGGCACGGTCCAGGGACAGGTAGTCGAGCCCGACGTCGAGCAGGAACGCGAGCCGCGCGTCGATCTCCTTGAGTACCCGGCCGGCGATCGTCCGTTCCCGTTCGGTGAGCTCGAGCGCCCGCAGGAACTCGGCGCACTCCCCGATGGCCATAGCGGCCACCTCGGCGATCGAACGACCACCCAGGGTTACCGCCAGTGATTCGGGTTTGAGCCGGGCGCCGCGGCAGACCGGGCAGGCGATGTCACGCATGTAGCCCTCGTAGCGCTCACGGCTGCTGTCCGACTCGGCTTCCCGATGGCGGCGGCCGAGGAAGGCGACCACCCCCTCGAAGGCGGTGAAGTACTGGCGTGACCGGCCGTACCGGTTGGTGTAGGCGACCTGGACCTCGGTCTCCCCCCGTCCGTGCAGCACAGCCTTGCGTGCCCGTTCCGGCAGGCCCTCCCAGGGGATGTCCATCCGGAAGCCGAGATCGTTGGCCAGGGCCTCCAGCAGCCGGGTGAAGTACTCCTTGTTGTGGCCGGCTGACCACGGCGCGATCGCTCCGTCGTTCAGCGACAGCGTCGGGTCGGGAACGACGAGCTCGGGATCGACCTCCTTGCGGGTGCCCAGGCCGGAACAGTCCGGACAGGCACCGTACGGGGAGTTGAAGGAGAAGGACCTCGGTTCCAGCTCCTCGAACGACAGGTCGTCGTACAGGCAGGCGAGATGCTCGGAGTACATCCGCTCACGGTCGGGGCCGCCCGGGTCGCGGTCGACGAAGTCGAGCAGCACCAGACCACCACCAAGGCCGAGTGCCGTCTCGATGGAGTCGGTCAGCCGCTGCTTTGCCGACGCCTTCACCGCCAGCCGGTCGACCACGACCTCGATCGTGTGTTTACGCTGCTTCTCCAGTTTCGGCACATCGGTGAGAGCGAGGACACCGCCGTCGACACGCGCGCGGGCGAATCCCTTGGACTGCAGGTCCGCGAAGAGGTCGAGGTATTCGCCCTTGCGGCCCCGAACGATCGGGGCGAGCACCTGGAAGCGAGTGCCCTCGGGCAGCTCGAGCAGCCGGTCGACGATCTGCTGCGGGGTCTGCCGGGAGATCGGTCGCCCGCACTTCGGGCAGTGCGGGCGACCCGCCCGCGCGAACATCAGGCGCAGGTAGTCGTACACCTCGGTGATCGTTCCGACCGTGGACCTGGGGTTTCGTGAGGTCGACTTCTGGTCGATCGAGACGGCTGGGGACAGCCCCTCGATGAAGTCGACGTCGGGCTTGTCCATCTGGCCAAGGAACTGGCGGGCATAGGCCGACAACGACTCGACATACCGCCGCTGCCCCTCCGCGAAAATTGTGTCGAAGGCGAGGCTGGACTTTCCCGAGCCCGACAGACCGGTAAAAACAATCAAGGAGTCCCGCGGCAGGTCGAGGTCGACATCGCGCAGGTTGTGCTCGCGCGCGCCGCGAACGACGAGACGGTCTGCCATCGTGGGATCCTTCGCGGTCTGCTCGGGTGACGGGACATGCCGCGTTCGAGGACGGATGTCCGCGGCGCCTGCCATGGTACGGACGAGCTCCGACAGCTTCGGAGCGACATCGCGGTGGGGACAGCTGAGACGAGCCCCGCCATGGTCGCTGGCCTGGCCTGGCCAGCCACGACCACCGGCGGCGGTATGATGTTCAGCGGAGGAGAACATGGGACACGGCGAGCACGGGTATTCGGGAGTGGTCGCGGCCGGCGGGCCGGCGGATGTCCGCGAGCTGCCGGGGCTGACGATCATCAAGGTCGCGGTCGGTCCGATGGACAACAACGCCTACCTGCTGCGATGCGCCGTAACCGGCGAGCAGCTTCTGATCGACGCCGCGAACGAGGCCGAGACGCTGTTGGGCCTCATCGGTGCGGCGGGGCTCACCACCGTGGTGACGAGCCACCATCACAATGACCATGTGCAGGCGCTGGACGCGGTGGTCGCGGCGACCGGGGCGAGGACGGTGGCGCACCCGGCCGACGCCGACGCCATCCCGGTGCCGACGACGGTCTTGGTCCGTGACGGCGACGAGGTGACCGTCGGCGCCGCCACCCTGCGGGTGATTCACCTGGTTGGGCACACGCCGGGGTCGATCGCGTTGCTCTACGATGCCGACCCGGCCGCACCGCATCTGTTCACCGGTGACTGTCTGTTTCCCGGTGGCCCCGGTGCCACTTTCGGGAACGCCTCGGCGTTCAGCTCTCTCATGGATGACCTCGAGCGGAAGGTTTTCGGGCCGTTCCCGGATGCCACCTGGATCTATCCCGGGCACGGCAGGGACACAACCATCGAGGCGGAGCGGCCGCATCTCGCCGAATGGCGTGCCCGCGGCTGGTGAGCGAATACCGGGGCGGCTGGACGCGGTTCAGCGCGCCCGGCATGAGGGGACGCGGCGTCGCGAATCATCCACCCGGGCGCCGCCACCTGACCGAACGCCCTGCCGCCGGATCCTCGTACCGGTCGAAATCCCGATCTCACGCACGCTCTCGCGGCGAAATCTCGGGCTCGAGGCCAGCAACCACGGTGTCATGCAGCCGGTTCCGGCCGACAGTGAGCGCGCGCCGCACTTCCGCCTCGATTTCGAGAGGATCGATCCCGAGCCTGCGGCCGATATGAACAGACCAGATCTCGCTGCGCACATTGGTCTCGAAGTCCAGTTCGCTGCGCAGGTCGTTACGAGCTGCCTGTCGATTCTGGCTCACCATGACAAATGTGCTGAGAAAAATGGCCTCCAGGCTGACAAGCATCGTCAGCAGGCCATAAGGATAGCGGTCGAAAACCAGCGCGGGACCCCAGACCCCCGTGTTCGCCACAATCCAGAGAGCGAACCACAGAGCGTGGATGTAGACGAATCTGAGACTGCCCGCAAAAGCCGTCACAGCGTCGGCCACCCGGTCCTGTGAGCTCTTCAGGCTGGCGACGAGGTGAGTCTCGTTACGGATGTGATGCCGCGGCCGCTCGCTGGCCCCGGCCGGGAGCGGCCGCGGCCTGACGGTGTTGACCGGCCGCTCGCAGGCCGGGCAGCGGTCACCGGAACGATCGGGCGCGGCGGGCGGCTGGCCGGCATCAGCGGATTGGGCGCTGGTCATCTGCCCAGGTTCCCACTGGGGGCACAGCCGTGGTACCCGGTCCAGGCTGGTCGGTCGTGCGAGGCGGGAACAACGCGGCCCAAGAAGCTCCGGCAACAGGGTCATGGATCAGGGAGCGAGGTCGGGGCGCGTGTATCGCGAGGTGACGGAGGGAGTCACCTTGGCGATGACGCGAGGTGCGTGCCCCACGGCCGGTCGCGCTAAGTGGTACCGGCAATACCAGCGCGGCGTCGATGGTACTGGCAATACCGCTCGCGCTATCGAGGTGGTGACAGAAGATTCGATCACTGATGCAGATATTTCATCATTCTGGTTCAATCAGGCGGATCGAGGGAAATTGACGCATGCCACGGGTCCAGCCGCACCCCGGCACCATGACGGGGAGCTGCTATTTCGGTACGCGCGGTAGCCGCACCCCCACACAGAAGGAGACCGAATTGAACGAGCTACAGACATTCCATTTACCCGAGTTCATCGACGGCACGGAATCCGACCGCGCGCTGGCGCGTGCGATGGTGCGAGCCTGGCGGAGCGACGGAATATTCCAGATTGCTACCAGCCCGGCACAGGATCAAAAAACCCAGGCCGCGATTGAATCGAGCAAACGATTTTTTCGCCTGCCCATGAAAGCCAAGAGCCAATGTGTGAGTGAGCTGACCTACAGCGGCTACATCGCGTCCGGTGAGGAGGTCACGGCCGGCGAAGCGGACTATTCCGAGATTTTCACGGTCTGTCCGGACATCGCGTTGGACGATGCCCGTGTTCAGGCGCGGTGGCCATGCCACGGCCCGACCCCCTGGCCCGACGCCGAATACCAGCGAAGCATGCGGGTGTTCATGGACGAACTCGGCCGGGTGGGTGAGAAACTACTGAAGCTGACAGCGCTGGGCCTGGAGCTTGATGACACCGACGCGCTGACGAGGCTGACCGCTGATGGCTGGCACCATATGCGGGTCCTGCGTTTTCCCGCTTTGTCGAAGGAGAGCCGTCGCGGCATCGGCGCCCACACCGACTACGGGCTGCTGGTAATCGCCGCCCAGGATGACGTGGGCGGGCTCTACATACGTCCGCCGGTTGCCGGGGAGAAGCGGAACAGGAACTGGCTGGCGAACGAGAGCGCCGCCGGCATGTACGAGAACGAGGAGCCGTGGACGTTCGTGCGGCCGGTGCCGAGCGTACTGACGGTGTTCCCTGGTGACATTCTTCAGTTCCTGACCGACGGCTTTCTGCTCTCGACACCGCACAAGGTCAGGCTGAACACCCGAGAGCGTTTCGCGCTCGCGTACTTCCATGAGCCCAATTTTGCGGCCCGCATCCGTCCGCTGTCCGGGGTGAGTGCCGACTGCATCCACTACGGGACACATTTTACCAATATGTTCATGCGTAGTTATCCAGCACGAATTACTACCCAACGCATCCTCGCGGAGGACCGCCTGTCAGTCCTGCCCCTCCTGCGGGATGACGGCGGGCTCCTGATCAGCTGATCTCCGAGCCCGACCTGGCGGGTGACCCGCCGTACGCTTGTTGCCGGACCGTTAGCGCGGTCCGGCAACAAGGCTCCGTCAGCTTCCCGGAACCACACCGGCCGGCGGCACGGATTCACTTTCCGCGATACCTCCCGCCGGATTTTTCACATCCTTCCTATCCTTTTTGGTCTTCTCCTGTTTTTCCGCCCGGGTGGCAGCCGCGCCCGGCCGGCCAGTGTCCTCAGCCGCGCGGCGGGCATCGGCGAGGAACGGCCCGCCGCCGCTCGGGTCGAGTACTCCCGCCTCCGCCCAGTCGAACCTGCCGGCCAGAACCTGTTGCGCGGCCCGGAAATTGTAGGTGTCGTCGTTGCTCCACAACGCGTCGAACAAAACATCGACCCGGCGCCGGGCCTGCCGGCAGAACAGGTCCGCCAGCTCGATGGCGGTCGGCTCACCGTCCCGCGCGAGCAGCTGCGCACGAACCACACACGCGCTCATGGCGAACAGCTCCGCACCGATGTCGACGATACGGCCAAGAAACATCTGTCTCTTTTCCAGGCCGCCCTTCCAACGGCTCATCCCATAGAAGGTCGAGCGGGCCATTTTGCGCGCCGACCGTTCAACGAACCGAAGGTGCGTCGCGAGCGCGCCAAACTCAGCGAAGGAACGCGGGCCGGTCCCCTCCCCGACAACCAGTCGGGGCAACCAGCGGGCGTAGAAGCCAGCCGCGCGCGCGGAGGTTCTCGCCTTGGCCGACAACGGGATCTCCGGCTCGATGATGTCCCCGGCGACCGTCAGATGGGTGTCGACCGCCTCCCGGGCGATGAGCAGTTTCATGATTTCGCTGGAGCCCTCGAAGATCCGGTTGATACGCAGGTCGCGCAGCATCTGCTCGGCCGGGACGGGCCGTTCACCGCGATTGGCCAGCGATTGCGCCGTCTCGTACCCGCGGCCGCCGCGGATCTGCACCATCTCGTCGGCGACCAGCCACGCCATCTCGCTCGCGTACAGCTTGGCGAGCGCGGCCTCGATCCGGATGTCCTTACCGCCTTCGTCGGCCATCATCGCGGTCAGGTCGACGACCGCCTCCATGGCGAACGCGGTCGCGGCGATAAAAGCGATCTTCTGAGCGATGGCCTCGTGCCGGCCGATCGGCTGGCCCCACTGAACCCGCTCAGCGGCCCACTCCCGGGCGATCCGCAGCGAGTACTTCGCGCCGCCGGCGCAGACCGCTGGCAGGGCCAGCCGGCCGGTGTTGAGGGTCGTCAACGCGATCTTGAGCCCTTCCCCCTCCCGGCCAAGCCGGTCTTCGACCGGTACTCTCACCCGGTCGAAGCGGGTGACACCGTTCTCGATGCCACGCAGACCCATGAACTCGTTGCGGTGCTCGACCGTGACACCGGGCGCGTGCGCGTCGACGATGAAGCAGGTGATGCCGCCGTGACGCTCCGCGGCTGTCGGCACGACAGCCATCACAACCAGCCGGTCCGCGATCACACCGTTGGTGGTCCACAGCTTGCGGCCGGACAGCTCGTAGGCCACACCGCCGTCCACAGGAACGGCCTGCGCACTCATCCGCGCGGGATCGCTGCCCACATCTGGCTCGGTCAGCAGGAACGCGCTGACCTCCTTGCGGGCGACCAGTGGCAGGTACCTGCGCTTCTGCTCATGTGTGCCGAATCTGCGAACCGGTTCGGCTACCCCGATCGACTGGTGCGCCGAGAGCAGGGTCGGGATGGAGGAATGCCAACTACCGGCGAGCGCCAGCGCCCGATTGTAGTACACGGTGCTCAGCCCGAGGCCGCCATACTCCTCCGGGATCTTCATGCCCAGCGCGCCCAGCCCTTTGAGACCATCGAGGACGTCCCGCGGAATACGACCATCCCGCTCGATCTGGAGCGGGTCCACGTGCTCACGCAGGAATTCCTCGAGCCTTTCAAGAAAGGCCTCACCGCGCGTCCTGTCGGCCTTCGACGGCCGGGGGTGCGGCGAGATGAGATCGAGGCGAAAATGCCCGAGGAAGAGCTCCTTACCGAACGACGGACGCGTCCATGCCGTCTCACGCGCGGCTTCGGCGACCTTGCGGGCGTCCTTTTCGTCCACTTGTGGCATATTCAGCTCCCAGGCTCAGCAGATCTGCTACGCCCTTTCTTCCCCGCCCGGAGCGATCTATTGTCTGTTGCTGGCGGCACGCATCGTGCTTTTTTGGTCGTTGGGTTTTGGTGGGTGGTTGGATGAAGATCAAGTTCATCAAGAAGTGTCGTCAACATCGTTGACTACACTGTAGGTAGCAGAAAACGTGAAGGAGACCGATGGAGACCGCGCAGCCTCGCCACACCCGCACCCCTCGCGGGACGCTGTCCCAACAGCTGCTGCTCGACACCGCGATGGAGATCGTCGACATCGGTGGGGTCGGAGGCTTCAGCATGCGAGCGCTCGGTGCCCGGCTGAACATCGACCCCACTGCCGTCTACCGGCATTTCCGCACCAAAAACGATCTCCTGGAGGCCCTGGCCGACCGGGTGGTGCGAGGTACGGAGCCACTCCCCCACTCCGGGAGCCCCCTCGCCGACCTCCGGGAGACCTTCGCCCAGCTGCGCCGGTCGCTCCTGCGCCATCCCACTCTCGCACCGGTCGTCCTGCGCCGGCCGCCGGGCGGCGAAGCCAGCTGGGAACGGACCAACCACACGATCGGTCTGCTCCGCGACGCGGGAATGCCCGATCATGAGGCGGCCAACGCCTTCCAGACGCTGCTCTTCTACACCCTCGGGCACTCCCTCACCGAAGCTCGCCACACCGCGGCGACGATCGCCCGCAAGGGGCCGGACGCCACCGTCACGCCAGTAACCGCGATCAGTCCGGCCGCTTCCCGCTACCCCCACCTCGCCGCAACCGCCGACCACCTCGCCGCCGAGATGGAAACCCAGTTCCACGAGGGGCTGGGCCTCGTCCTCGCCGCACTCGCGATCTGACGGCCCGCCCCGCCGATGAGGGCGTCCAGCCCGAGCTCAGGGGCGCATGGCCCCGCCGTGACACTCGGTCCGGACGCACTCACGGTTGTTGCCAGTAGGCGCTCCGGACGTATCATGATCAGCTATAA
>NZ_CAKJTP010000042.1:33869-34761 GCF_917627335.1 Protofrankia sp. CiT1
ACAGTGACCGGCAAACCATTCATCAAGATCAAAAAACGACAAAACTCGTCAACGTCGTTGACTACAGTGTAGGTAAACACCGGCACCATGACGCACGCTTTTGTGGGTGTTCGGGGTCGGTGGCGTTCAGGGCATCGGTGTGGTCGAGGGTTCCGGCGAGCGCGAGCCGGAGTGGTGTACCCCGCCGGTTGTCGACGATCTTTACTTGGATGTTGAGGCCTCCGTACAGGTCCCGGACCGCTTGGAGGCGTTGTGCGTGGGATGCGGCGGAGGTGTGGTGGTCGGCGAGGGTCTGATGCCCCGCTGGGAACAAATCGCCCGCGGACTCCGCCTCGACATCCACGACGGCACCTACCCACCCGGCGCATCCCTCCCCAGCGAAGCCGACATCGCCCACCGCTACGACTGCTCCCGCCCCACCGTCCGCCGCGCCATCACCACCCTCGTCGGCGAAGGACTCCTCACCGTCGCCCACGGCCGCGGAACCTTCGTCCGCACCGACCCCCGACCGCTACCTCATCGTCATCGGCGCCGACGACCACCCCGACTACCTCCACCACCCCCCACACGGCTGGCTCAGCCTGATCAGCAGCAGCCCCGAAGACGCCCACAGCCACCTTCGCCTCGGACTCGCCATCGACGAAGCCACCCACACCGACGCCACCACCTTCGACATCCGCCCCGGACGACTCCTCATCCACCGCCGCGCCGCCTGGACCCACATCAAAACCAACCGCCACCTCTACGCCCACTCCGTCACCCCCGACCCCAACCCCGACACACTCAGCACCATCGAACAGCGCCACGACCACCCCAACCCCTTCTACCAAGCCCTCATCGACGACCCCGAACACATCAGCTGGAACCTCACCCTCACCGCCGCCATGCCCCC
>NZ_CAKJTP010000043.1:0-1230 GCF_917627335.1 Protofrankia sp. CiT1
ATCGACATAGCTGACCATCATCCCGCCGGCTCGGTAGGGCCGCATCTCCCCAGCTCACAGGCCCAGGCCGACTTCTGGCACCCCACAGGGTCGAGGCATCCCGAAGGACACGGACGCCGCGGACGAGGAGGTCACAGACACGGACGTCGCGGAGAAGGCGTCTGGCGGGGTGGGGCGGCGGCGGGGGAAGAGGAAGCGGGGCAAGTAGCCTGGCGAGGACGGGCTGACCCTGGCCTGGCGGGAGGTTCCGGACCGGGTCGAGAGGCATTTCCCGGTCGGGGACTGCTCCTGCGGCGCCGGGATCGCCGACGGCACGGTCGCCGGGGTCGCCCGCTCGCATCAGTCCCACGACGTCGCCCGCGTCGAGTTCGCTGTGACCCAGCACGACCTGTACCGGGTCGTGTGCGGCTGCGGGCTGCGTCATGTAGCGGCCCGGCCTGCCGAGGTGCTCGACGCGTCGGTGTCCTACGGCCCGGAGATCCGGGCGATCGCGCTGTACCTGCTCGTGCGCCCGCACATACCGGTCGAGCGGATCTGTGAGCTGCTCTTCGAGGTCTACCAGGTTGAGGTGTCCACCGGCTGGGTGCACGGCCTGCTCGCCGCCGGGTCGGAGGCGGTCGACCCGGCGGTGCGGGAGATCGAGGAGCGGATCGCGGCCGAGAAGGTCGTCGGCTTCGACGAGACACCCATGAAGATCGGACCGAAGGGGCGGACACGGTACGTGCTCTCGGTGTCGACCGGGCTGTTCACGTTGTTCATGCTGGGACGGCGTGACCTGGTCAGCTTCGAGCTGTTCCTGCTCGCCCGGATGCTGGGTGTCGTCGTGCACGACCGCTACGGCCTGTACGACCACGTGACGTTCAACGGCTTCCTGCACCAGCTCTGTGTCGCGCACATCCTGCGGGACGTGCGGGACGTGATCGAGACCTACCCAGACGCGGCGTGGGCGCCGCAGGTCGCCCGGTCGCTCACGGGGCTGGTCCACCAGGCCAGCCTTGCTCGCCTCGCCGGGCTTGCCGGGGTCCCGGCCGCGCTGCGCGACCCGTTGATCGAGGAGTTCCGTTCCGGGGTGAAGGTCGGCCTTTCTGAGATCGTTCCCGCGCCGAAGGGCCGTAAGCAGCCGGTCGGTCGCTGCCTACTCGAGTGCCTCGACGCCCGCGAGCAGGATGTGCTGCGTTTCGTGTTCGACCTGGACGTCTGGGCGACGAACAATCAGTCCGAGCGCGACCT
>NZ_CAKJTP010000043.1:1977-6945 GCF_917627335.1 Protofrankia sp. CiT1
ATCGCCACCGCAGCCCGGCTCAAGATCGCCTCTTACGTCTCCACCGCCCGCAAGCACGGTGAGTCAGCGCTACGTGCCCTGCGTCTGGCGTTTCTTGGTGCCCCCTGGATGCCACCGCCCGCCGTCGTTTCGACCTGACGGGCCGCCACGAACGACCCCGCCGCACCGGCCCACCCTGCGCGGCCCGCAGCCATGCCCACGATGGCTACCCACAGCAAGATCACTTATGGTGGTGAATGCTTACTTCGATCAGTGAGCCGCGGCCAGGGGGCACCTGGGTGCGGTGAGCCGGAATGACGATCTCAAACACGCTCTACGAGGCTCCGGCAATAGGACTGTCCGGCTCGCGCCGCCCGGTCGGCGCCTCGCGTCATCGCTCCCCGTCCGTCGCTGTGCGATGCACGGGTACCCCGGCTCGTCGGTCGACGCCCAACACAGGGCGCCTCCCTCCGCCGCCTCGCGATCCATCCACCCGGACGCCGCTCCCTGATCGAACGCCCTATTGCCGGAGCCTCTGAGAACTCGTCCTGTCAGAAGCCATCTGGCCGCGACCCGCGGTCCGAAGCGATGGGCCAAAACAGGTTCTCAACGCCGGCCCAGAGCAGCTTCCTCCAGGTCCAGGTCGTGTTGCAGGCGCCGCCGTGTCGTGTCGCTGATCTGGTGCTCGTCATACAGACGGCGTAGCTCGACGCTCTGCACGACGAGCACCTCGCGGTGCAGCTCGCGGTATGCCTGGAGGGAGGTTCTGCCCGACTGATCGTCGCTGTACTCAGCGGGTTGTTCCAGGCGTGCGTCGAGGTTGCGGCGCATACGGGTGACGGCCGCTTCCGGGATGCTCTCCAGCCTGGTCAGGTGGTCGAGGTGGATGAGCCCGGCATGGGTCAGAAGGCTGCGGGCACGGGTTTCTTCCCGGGCGGTGTGCTCGGGTTCGAGCGCGACTCCGGAGCGGCCTACAACGTGGGCCAGGCTCAGGCCCTGGACGACGAGGGTGAACACGACGACGGCAGTGGTGAGGGTCAGGACCAGGGGGCGTCCGGGCAGCGGGGTGCCATCGGTGGCGCTGAGCGGGATGGACAGGGCCGCGGCCAGCGGCATCACGCCCCGGGTGCCGGCCCAGGTCATCACGCTCGCCAGCTGCCAAGACGGGCGGCCTCCGGTGGGTCTGACAGCCGCGGACAACGGGAGCATCCACAATACCCGCAGGATGATCAGAGCGGCGGCGACAGCGAGTGCCTGGAGCGGCCACAGGCCGGTTCCGGCCGGGAGCTCGCGGATCAGGGATGGCAGTTCGAGACCGATGATGCTGAAAACCACACTTTCCAACAGAAACACCACCACCGCGTACACGGCGTGCAGTTGCAGCCGGATATGGGCGTCACTGAGCCGCTGCCGGGAGCGCCCCAACAGCACGCCCGCGACCACGACGGCGGTGATTCCCGAGGCGTGCGCGGATTCGGCCAGCACGTAGGCGGAATACGGGGTGACCAGCGCGATCACGGTCTCCAGCTCAGGGTCGGTGGTGTGTCGGCGGATGATCGCGACGACGGCCGCGACCGCCGCGCCGACCGCGCTGCCGCCACCTGTGAGCAGGAAGAACTGGCCGCTGGCCGCCTGCCAGCCGACCGCGCCGGAGGCCACCGCGACGGTGACCGCGACCTTGAAGAGCACCAGCGAGGTGGCGTCGTTGAACAGGCTCTCCGCCTGCACCAGCACCTGCACCCGGCCGGGGAGGGCGAGCCTGCGGCCGAGCGCGGTGACCGCGACTGGGTCGGTGCTGGCCAGTACCGCGCCCAGCACGAACGCCATGGCGGCCGGCAGCGGCGTGAGCACGACAACCAACGCGCCCACGGCGGCCGCGGAGGCCAGCACCAGACCGGACGCCAGCGCGGTGACGGGCCGCCACACCGTGCGCAGGTCGCGCAGTGACAGCTCTTCGGCGGAGGCATACAGCAGCGGGGGCAGGACGACCAGGCCGATGACCTGCGGGGCAATGCGCAGGGTGGGAGCACCCGGTATAAATGCCAGCCCGAGCCCGGCCAGCACCAGCAGTGGTGGGGCGGGTACCCGCCAGCGGCGTGCCCCGGTGGCCACCGCGGTGGCGAGCACCACAAGAAACAGGAGTGTCCCCACCGCGCGCATCCGCCGAACCCCTGACCCATGATCGGGGTCACTGCCGCGGGCCGCCGCAGTTCATTCCCCGCGCCGACCAGGCTTCCCGGCACACCGTGGGCCTACTTTATCAATTCTCGCCCGCAGCCTGCTCGGTCTGGATCGGCGAAGGAGAAGGGCGTGGGTTGCCGCCTCGGATTTCTACTACAAGCTGTCGTAATCTACGACGAGATGTCATCGGTTAGGGTGGTGCGAGTCGCGTGGCCCGGCGGTCGGCGGGCGTTGGGCATGTTCGAGGGTGAGGTCCTGGCGGAGTTGCGGGTAGGTGATGGTCTGGTGACGCCAGCCGCGGTGGCGCTTGCGCCTGCCGTTCTGGCCACTACCGGGATCGGGCTCGGCCCGGCCGCGCCCGAAAGGTCGCCGTTCCACGAGCATGCGGTGACCCGTCGGCTTGCCGCGCTGTTTGCTCCGCCGCCACTGTCACGCTGGCTGCCCGCGGCAATCCCGGCTGTTCTCGGGTTGATTGCCGCGGTGCGCGCGGTTGACGCCAGCCGTGAGATCGGCCGGATGTTCGACCTCGCCATGCATGTCTGGTCCATGCATGCCTGGTCGCGGTAGCCGTGGCCGCGATACCCGCGCATCCGGTTACCATGGCCGCCGTGTTCGTCTCCAGCGTGGCTGCCACGGTCACCGCCACGCCGGGCACGAGCCTGCTCCAGCACCTGTTGATCCTGCCCGGACCGGCCGTATACGCCATCGTCGCCGCTTTCGCTTTCGGCGAGGCGGCGATTTTCGTCGGATTCGTGCTACCCGGTGAGACCGCGGTGGTACTCGGTGGGGTGCTGGCGAGCCAGCATGTGGTCAGCCTCCCCGGTATGGCCGTGGTCGTGGTCGTTGCGGCGATCATCGGTGACTCGGTCGGCTATGAGGTGGGCCGGCATTTTGGTGAACGGATCTTGGCGTTGCCGCTGCTACGGCATCGCCGCCCGGCTGTCGACCGCGCCCGTGCCTACCTCCGGGCCCGCGGGGGGCGGGCGGTCTTCGTCGGTCGTTTCACCGCCTTCCTGCGTGCGGTCATGCCCGGCCTGGCCGGTCTGTCCCAGCTGCCCTACCGCCGCTTCCTCGTTTTCAACGCGGCCGGCGGTATCGTCTGGGGCGTCGGATTCACGCTGCTGGGCTATGTTGCCGGCGCATCCTACGCCAGCGTCGAGAAGGCGGCCGGATGGGTTTCCACCGGCCTGCTCACCCTGCTTGTCGGTGGCTTGCTCGTCCTGCACCTGTACCGCCGCCGACACGATCCGGCCACCGACAGCCAGCCTGGTACGTCCCCCCAAAGCAAAACCGGCGAATAAGCCGCCCGCTCGCGGTGAGCCCGGCCCGCCACTATCCGACCATCGCGGCTGTGGACCTTCGTGATCCGTGCCTGTGGACTCCGGTCCTTTGTCTATCTTTTTGTCCTTTGCTTGTTCTTTTTCAGGATTGAGAGGAATCCGTTTTCTCCGGTGCGCGGAGATGGCGCTGGGCCGGTGGCGCCGGGTCAGACGTCGAGGCCGTATTCGCGGGCGATGCCGGTCAGGCCGGTGACCCGGCCCTCGCCGAGCGCTCGGAACGTCCAGCCGTTGCCTTCGCGGGCGACTTCCCCGAACAGCATCGCGGTTTCGGTGGCCGCTTGGGTGGTCAGGTCGTAACGGGCGATCTGGTTGCCGTTCTCCGCGTCGAGAACACGGATGTAGGCGTTGCGGACGTCGCCGAAGCTCTGCTGCCGGTCTTCGGCATGATAGATGCTCACCGGGAAGACGATCCGGGTGATGCTGTGGGACAGCCGGTCAAGCCGGATGTCGATCTGTTCGTCATCCCCGGGATCGCCAGTTCCGTTGCCCTCCGCCGCGCCGGTGAGGTTGTCACCCCGGTGGACGATCTCATGCCGCGGGCTCGCGAGGTTGTTGAAGTAGACGAAGAAGTCCCGCGATGCCGCCCGGCCGTCCGCGGTCAGCGCGATGGCACTGGCGTCCAGGTCGAACTCGGTGGAGCCGGTGAGATCCGGATCCCAGCCCAGGCCGACCGTGATGTGGGTGAGCCCGGCTCCCTTCGCAAGCAGGGCAACACCAGCGCTACCACGCCCCTCGATGTCCACAGCTTCCTCACCTTCCAACGGCGTCCGCCGTCCCCGTGTTAACAGAATCACTATCCGCGTCGGGAGCGGTCATGGGGGTGTCCGGAACGTGACATGCATCCTACGGATTCGCTTCTTTGCGGAACAGCTGGCTTGTGGTCCGCATCGTCATGACGCACGGCGAAAAGTTATGATACGGAGTGATATAAATCATATGTCCGCGAAGGGGTGATACAGCCATAATATCGTTTTCGGCATGGCGGGTCACCCTGCTTCTTTTCTCGATAGTGGCGGAGTCCGCGGCGCGGCGCCGCATCCGGCTGTACCCGGTCGTGATCGGAAAAGGCACCTTTCCGGGTCGGGCCTGGTAGGGTTCGCGGAGTACCCGATGGAAGCGCAGGGCCGCGCTGGAGCCGGGTTATGTTGGTGCGGAACTACGCTGGCATGGAGCTGTGCTGGCATGGAAGCATCCCCAGCGGCGACGGGCGGAGGCCCGCGCTGGACGGTACCGCTGGAAAATCAGGCGTCACCGTCCCGCTGGCGGGTCGTTCTTGGCTTCTTTGCCGTGGAGATGACCACGTGCGTGGTACCTGTACGCCGGGCGCTCTAAAAGCCGTTCTGTTAAACCGGCATGAAATTTGGATGAGTTGGATGAGATGGAGTACTCAGATGGCAGCACAGTCGCTTTTTTCATCGCCGCAGCCCGCGGTCGAGTCCAGGACGTTGCCGCGCGTGGGAGGAGCTGG
>NZ_CAKJTP010000043.1:7186-8879 GCF_917627335.1 Protofrankia sp. CiT1
GATGGCGATGAGCCCGACAGCCAGCGTTCACCCGTGTTCACGACCTCGGCGACCGCGGCTCCCTACGCGCGGGCCGCGGGGAAGGGCAGAGGGGGCCGTCCGACAGCGTCACGAACGGGCCGCAGCGGCCAAGCCGACCGGATAGGTCGATCGTAGGTGTAGTTCGGTACCGCTGTAGCTCGGGGCAGCGCGGGGTCTGGCTGGACGGAGCCTGGCGCGGCGCCGCGCGGAGCGTCGAGGTGGGTGACGGCAGCCCGGCGGCTTGCGCTGAAATCCCTACCAGCCGAAACAGCGGCCAAACAGGTCAGCAATGGCGTATGGGTGTCCACCCGTGATGGATGGCGGAAAGCCGTCGGTCAGGAATTCCACCGGATTTTCTCAGCAAACACCAAGACTTCTCCGCGAAGCTGAGGGCACTGATCGCGATCGGCACCGGTGCGGTGCCCATCGCGGCATGCGCAGGTGGGTCGCTTTGCCCGCCGGGGCCTTCGGAGGAGTGGATGCAAGTATGGCGCCCGCGCCCGCGGATCGGACGGAAGGCAGTCGCCCTCGGGGCGGTGGCCGCTGTCATCATCGTGGCGGGTTCGATTACGGTCGGTCTGGCGGTTTCGTCGTCCGCCACCGGTAGTACTCCACGTCAGGTTGCGGCGAGCCTCGGGACCATCCGGCAGGCGGTTTCAGCTACCGGGGTTATTCAGGCTGCCCACGAGGCGGACCTGACTTTTGGCGTGTCAGGTAGGGTCACCACCGTTTCGGTCACGGTCGGCCAGCAGGTTTCGGCGGGACAGCCGCTTGCCACAGTTGACTCGGCGGCCCTGACAGCTTCGGTCGCGCAGGCGCAGGCCAGCGTGTCCACCAACCAGTCCCGGCTGTCCGCCGACCAGACTGCCGGGGCCACAGCTGCCCAGCTCAATGCGGACAATCAGGCAATCACCGCCGCACAGGACGGGCTTGCCGCGGCGCAGCGTTCGCTGGCCCAGGCGAGCCTGACATCGCCGATCGCCGGTACCGTCGCGGCTGTCAACCTGGTGGTCGGCCAACAGGTCTCCGGCGGCGGTACGGCCACATCTGGCGCCGGCGGCGGCTCGGCGTCGGGTGCCGCGTCGAGCACCTCGACGTCCGCGTCCTCCGCGTCCTCCGCCCAGGTGGTGATTGTCGGTTCTGATGGTTACAAGATCAATACTAGCGTCGACGACACCCAGATCGGCCAGATCAAGACGGGCAACCAGTCGGTCATCACGCCGAACGGCGCCACCACGACGCTGTTCGGGACGGTGTCCACCGTCGGTCTGCTCCCGACCCAGAGCTCGGGGGTGGCGACGTACCCGGTCACCATCGACGTCACCGGGATCCCAGCGGGGCTGCATCTCGGGGCGAGTGCCCAGGTGCAGATCATTGTCCGGCAGCTGACCGACGTCATTACGGTACCTACCGCGGCCCTGCGCTACACCGGCTCCCAGGCGCAGGTGTATCAGCTGATCGGGGGGCGGCAGGCTCCGCGAGCGGTGACGGTGGGGGTGAGCTCCGGTGGCGTCACGCAGATCACCGCCGGGTTGGCGGCCGGGGACATGGTGGTGGTACCCGACACGGCTCCCGCGGGACGTGTGCGCGGCGGGGCGGGGACCTCGACCGCCGGTACCGGTGGCGGTTTCGGTAGTGGTGGCGGTTTCGGTGGTGGCGGTGGTTTCGGTGG
>NZ_CAKJTP010000043.1:9582-14712 GCF_917627335.1 Protofrankia sp. CiT1
CGGCGGGGTGAACTGAGCCGTGGCCCAGCCTGAGTCGCCTGCCAGCCGGGAGCCCGTCATCCAGCTCGACGGTGTCCGCAAGACCTACCGGACCGGTTCCCTCGAAGTCGAGGCGTTGCGGGGGGTGAACCTGCGTATTTCCGAGGGTGAGTACATCGCGATCATGGGCCCGTCGGGGTCGGGGAAATCAACCCTGATGCACATCCTCGGATGTCTCGATGTGCCCACCGCGGGTAGCTACCACCTTGCCGGCGAGGACGTCGGCCGGATGTCCGAGGAGGAGCTGGCCGAGATCCGCAATCGGCGGATCGGCTTTGTCTTCCAACAGTTCAACCTGCTTCCGACACTGTCCGCGTGGCGCAACGTCGAACTGCCGTTGTGCTATGCCGGTACAGGCCGGACGGAGCGTCGCGACCGGGCCGTGGACGCGCTGGAGAAGGTCGGGCTGGGGGACAGGATCGCCCACCGGCCGAGCGAGATGTCCGGTGGCCAGCAACAACGGGTTGCCGTTGCCCGTGCGTTGGTCACCGATCCAGCGCTCATCCTTGCGGACGAGCCGACCGGCAATCTCGACAGCGTGTCCACGGGGGATGTGCTTGGCCTGTTGAGCCAGCTGCACGCGGCCGGCCGCACGATCGTTCTCATCACCCACGAACCCGAGGTCGCCGCTACCGCCGGCCGGGTAGTGCGGATCCGTGACGGTGACATCCAGGACGACACGGGGCCGGGGAAGCACGCCGGTACCGGGCTCGGTAGCGGGGATCATTCCAATTCGCCCCTGCTCGCCTGGGATGTACGCACATGAGCTGGATGGAGACACTGCGGATCGGGCTGGATGCGGTACGCACGCACCGGTCGCGTTCCGCTCTGACAGTGCTTGGCATCCTCATCGGTATTGCCGCGGTCATCCTCACCGTCGGACTCGGCCAGGGTGCCCAGGGCCAGGTCCGCGATCAGATCAACTCGCTGGGCAGCAACCTGCTCGTTGTCTCGCCGGGGAGCACTACCAGCAGCACCGGTGTCCGCGGCGGTTTCGGTTCGGCCTCGACGCTGACCGTGCAGGATGCCGATGCCCTCGCCGTCAGGGATGTCGCTCCCGACATCGCCGCGGTCGCACCGGCCAGCCAACGCAGCCTTTCCCTGACGGCCGGCGCGTCGAACTGGACCACCACAGTCGTGGGGACGACGCCCGATTGGTTGTCGGTCCGGGCCCGCAAGATTGCTGTCGGACGGTTCATCACCAGCCAGGACGTGACCAACCACGCCGCGGTCGCGGTACTCGCGGCTACTACGGCCGAGCAGCTGTTCGGTGGCCGCAGCCCGATCGGCGCGACCGTGACCGTGTCGGGGGTTCCGATACAGGTCGTGGGTACCCTCACCGCGGTCGGTTCCTCCGCCACGGCCAATGAGGACGACCAGGTCGTCCTCCCGATCAGCACCGCGGCCAACCGGGTGTTCGGCGGCGCGACGCGCACCTCCGTACAGAGCATCTACCTGGAGGCGTCATCGTCGAAGACGCTGTCCGCGGCCTACCAGGAGGCCAACAACGAACTGCTCGCGCTGCACCACATCAGCACGCCCACCGGTGCCGACTTCACCATTGCCAGCCAGCAGTCCATCCTGTCCGCCGCGACTTCGGTCGACCGGACTCTGACCGTGCTGCTCGGGGGCATCGCCGCGATCTCGCTGCTGGTCGGCGGTATCGGTGTCATGAATATCATGCTGGTTTCTGTTACTGAACGTGTCCGTGAGATCGGTCTGCGCAAGGCTCTCGGGGCGCCGCCCCGGGTGATCAGACGCCAGTTCCTGGTCGAGGCATCTGTCCTCGGTCTGACCGGTGGTATCTCCGGTGCCGCGCTCGGTGTGGTGGGTGCCGTGGCGCTCCCGCACCTGATTTCTCAGCGTATCGACATATCACTTCCCGCAACTTTTGGATCGATCATCGTCGCGGTGGGAATCGGCGTCGGATTCGGTGTTTACCCCGCCAGCAGGGCTGCCCGCCTGGCCCCCATCGAGGCGTTGCGCAGCGAATGATGATCTATCGGTCTCCGGCCCGGCGTTCTGTCCAGGGCCACGATCAGGAAAGAGCCCAGCGTGTCCGAGTCGACTCTGCCCGCGAGTAACACCGCCGAACACGGCGTTCCTGGGCGCGGCCTGCCCCTGCGCGAGATGTCCGTACATGGGGTGCCCCCGCGCGTGGGCGCCGCTGTCCGGACAGCTCGGCCCGTATCCCGCCAGCCGCGGGTCAGCGCGGGAGGGCGGTTGACCGTCCTGCTGTCGGCCGCCGTATTCGCTCTGGTCGCCTGCGGTGGCGGCGCGAGCTCTACCACCGTGGCCGGCTCGACGGCGCCGGCCCCCGGGGTAAATCCCGCGCCGGCTGGCCCACCGGGCGTCACGGGAACGGCCGCGGCGGTGACTGACACAACGATCCAGGTCCAGAACCCCTCGGTGGGCCAGGTCGCCGTCAATTTCACCACGTCCACCGCTTTCACCCGGACCGAACAGACCACCGCGTCCAGCCTGGGCGTCGGTGACTGCGTACTGGTGACAGCGGCTTCGGGGACGCAAGAGGCTGGACAACCAGCCGCCACCGATGCCCCGGTCATCGCGCAGAACATTACGATCAGTAAGCCGGACGCGGGTAAGTGCACCGGTAACGGCGCCTCCCGCACTGCTTTCGGCGGCGGGGCACGCCCCTCGGGAGCCCCGAATCCCTCCGGCGGCCCCCAGGCGCAGCGCAGTCCCAGGGCCGGCGGCGTGGGCCGCGTCGGCGCGCTCTTCGGCACTGTCACGTCAAAGTCCGACACGGCCTTCGTGGTAGAGACCATCGCCCGTGGGGACACCCCAGCCACGACGAGAACCGTTACCACGGGCGTTTCGACCGTCTACGATCACATGGTCCCGGCATCGGCCGCTGTTCTGAAGGTCGGCGAGTGCGTCACGGCGGTGGGCCCAGCTGACAGCACCGGGGCGATCACGGCCACGTCGATCAACATCCGGTCGGCGGGGCCCAACGGATGTACCGGTGGTTTCCGTCGGCAGGGCGAGGCCACGGGGCCCGCTAATGGCTGACCGGACATTCCGTGCCCGGCGCCGCCGGGTTCGCAGCTGGGCCGCCGTCGCTGTCGCCGTCGTTGTCGTCGGCGGGGCCGGCGGCGGTGTGCTGGCGGCCACCGCCTCCAGCGGGCCGTCCTACCGGACCGCAGCGGTCACCCGCCGCACGGTCGAGGCGACCGTAAGCTCTGTCGGCAGCGTGGCACCTGTCAGCCAGGCATCGATCAGTTTTCCTGTTGCCGGTCGAGTAGCGCAGGTTCCCGTCGCTGTCGGTCAGCATGTGGCGACAGGCGACATCCTGGCCGAACTCGACACGTCGTCCCTTGTGGCCTCCCTCGACAATGCTCGGGCGGCGCTTGCCCTCGCGCAGGCGAAGCTCGCGGCGGACCAGGCCAGCCAGACCACCACCGGTACTACGTCGACATCCACGTCGACCGGTACCGGCACCGGCACCGCCACCGGCGCGGCATTTGTCACTTCCAGCCAGGTTGGTACGCCGAGCGGGAGTTATGCCGCCGTAAAAATGATCACCTCCAGTGAGCCGCGGGTCGGCTCCACAGCTAGTGGAGGTGCCAGCCAGGATTCGGCATCGGCGGTGGATCTTGTCAGGCGCTACCAGCGGCAGCTGTTGGCTGACCAGCACGCCGCCGACACGGTCCTTTATCAGACCCAGGCCGATCTGGCGCATGAACAGTCGGTGTGCCGAGCCTTCCTGAACAGCTTCGGTCATGCTGCGGAGCCGATGGCGGCAAGTTCCGCACGCGGCGGCCAGAGCCCGGCCGAGACTACCCAGGCTCCGAGCGCCACCCAGACCACGCAGGTACCAGAACAGGCGGCTGGGAGCACGCCCGACGGCACGGACTGCTCGGCGTTGCTCAAGGAGGTTCTTGCTGAGCAGGAGACCCTGAACAACGATCTACGCACGGTCGCCGCGGATGAAACGGCCCTCGATGCCGCGGTCGCCCAGCTCCTGACACAGTCTCCTGGAGGGCAACCGGCCGCTGCGGGGGGGCAGCCCTCGCCGAGCCAGACCAGCCCCGGGGCCGGGGCCGGGAGCGGTGGTCACGGCCAGGCGGGCGGTAACACAGGAAATAGCGGTGACACAGGCGGCACAAGTAAAACCGGCGATACTGGCAGCGTTGGCAATAACAGAGGTAGCGCTACTCGCGCGGGCTCCGCAGCGGGTGGTACGGCCGCAGGCGGCGCCAGGACGGGATCAGCCGCTGCGCGCGCGCCAGCATCAGCCGCGCAGATCGCCGCCGACCAGGCCTCGGTCGACGCGGCCAACGCCATGCTCCCGGTGGCCGCGCAGAGCCTGGACCAGGCACGGATCGTCAGCCCGATCGATGGTCTCGTGGCCGCTGTCAATATCGCGCCCGGCCAGTCCGTAACCGCCGGATCGAGTACAGCGGCGATCGTCGTGGTGAATCCAGGCGCAATGGAGGTCACGACGACCGTCAGCGACAGCAATGTTGCCGCGGTGAAGGTCGGCGCCAAGGTCACGGTGACTCCGGACGGCACTGATTCGCCGACAGCGGGTACCGTGGTGGCTGTCGGCCTGCTTCCGACGGTGTCCACAGCATCCACCGGGACGGGGCCGGGAGCGTCAGGCGGGGTCGCTTATCCTGTGACCATCGGTCTCAACGGCGGTGGCGGACAGCTGTTCGCTGGCTCCGGAGCGGCTGTGTCCATCGTTGTTTCCAGCGCGGTGAACGCGCTGGCCGTGCCCACATCGGCCGTCCGTACCATCGGTAATCGTCATATTGTGTCCGTGTTGCGGGATGCCAAGTTGGTCAGCCTGCCGGTGGAGGTGGGTGCGGCCGGCGTGAGTTTCACCCAGATAACATCCGGTTTGTCCGAAAGTGACCGGATCATTCTGGCGGACCTGCACGCCCCCCTGCCCACCAGCAACACCACGCTGCGCGGGCTCGGCGGCGTGGGGGCGACTGGCGGTGGTTTCGCCGGCGGCGGTGCCCCCACCGGCGCTGGTAGACGGAACTGACCGATAGCGGCAGCGGCAGGTTGCTTCGGCTGTGTTGGTCGGGTTCTCCGCACACTCGGCGTGTCCCGAGGGCC
>NZ_CAKJTP010000043.1:14870-24271 GCF_917627335.1 Protofrankia sp. CiT1
CCGTCTGTTCGAAGGCCGTCGCGTGTGGCTGTGCCAGGTGCGGTTGCCTTCTCAGCGTGGCGGCCCAGCGGCCTGCCCTGCGTAGTTGCCAACGGTGATGTTCCCTGTGGGCGGATCGGCCGGTTCCGGCTCACCTATGGGAAGAACGAGCCGGACAGTGGTCCCGTTGCCGGGCGCCGAACGTACGTCGGCGGTGCCGCCATGCGCGGCGGCGACAGCCGCGACGATGGACATGCCCAGCCCGCTGCCACCGTGGACCCGGTCGCGGCTCCCCGACGCCCGCCAGAAGCGGTCGAATACCCGCTCGGCCGCTTCTGAGGGCATACCCGGGCCGAAATCGCGGATCGTGAGATGGACACGGGCGCTGTCCCGGACGAGCGTCGCCTCAACGCGCGCTGTCACCGGGGTATGGACCCGCACGTTCGACAGAAGGTTCCCGACCACCTGCCGCAGGGCGTCGGCGTCGCCGACCACTACGCACCGGTCGGGGCAGGTCAGCTCAATGAGTCGATCCGGTTCGACAGCGACCGCGTCGGCAACCGCGTCTCGCAGCACGGCCGCGAGGTCGACGTCCGAGCGCTCCAAGGGCCGGTGCTCGTCGAGGTGGGCCAGGTACAGCATGTCATCGACCAGGGCACTCATCCGGGTGCTCTCCTCCTGGACACGACGCAGGGCGTCGTCCACATCCGCTGGCGGTATGACGCCCTGGCGCATCAGGTCGACATAGCCGCGGATGGACGTCAGCGGTGTCCGTAGTTCGTGGGACGCGTCCGCGACGAACCGCTGTAGTCGTTCCTGCGAGCGGACCCGCTCCTCGAACGCGGACTGGATCTGACCAAGCATGATGTTGAGTGCGGCGGCGAGCCGACCGACCTCGCTGCGCGCGGGCGAGTCGGGCACGCGTCGGGACAGGTCCCCGCCGGCGATGGCGGCTGCGGTCTCCGCGACATCACGCAACGGCCGTAGGCCACGCCCGAGCAGCAGCCATGCCGAAAAAGCCGCGCCGGTGAGAACGGCGATCCCGGCCACGATCTCTATGCCCGCCAGCCGGGCGATGGTTGCGGTGACTGGACGCAGCGGAATAGCCACGAGATCGATCTCGCCGCCCGCGGACAGCGACCCGGCGATCGCGCGGAAGCGCCTGCCATCGCTGACGATGGTGAACGGAGTTCCGGAGGCTACTCGGGCGTCGATGTCAGTGGCAGCGTTGATGAGCGGACGGGGCGGCGCTGGGCCGCTGCCGCTTCCCGTGACGACCAGGACCGAGCCGTTGCGCCTGCGTAGTTCCACCACGTAGTCGGTCGGGGCGATCGCGCGCTGCAGGCCTTCAATACTGATGGTGGGCGCCACCTGGGCTAGCAGAGCGTTGCTACGGGCCGTCACGATGTTCTGTGCGCTGCGCAGCTGATCGTCCGTCTGGTCGAAAAGGTAGGTACGCAGTGCGAAAATGCTGATGACCGCGGTACTGAACAATCCCACCGTCAGCAAGGCCAACAGGCCGATCATCAGCCGGGTCCGCAGCGCCGTTCCCCGTCCTGGGTCACTCACGAGTGTCAGACTCGCAGCAGTGGGCGCTGCCGTCGCCGTGCTGGTCGAAGCCGTTCTGGAGGCAAAGCTCACACTGGGGCTGGGATACCGGAAGCATAGTTGCGTGTTCAATTACGTAGCTGGGCCGCATGGCAACCATTCGACCATCAGGAGTCCTGACCTCCATGACCATCACCGACATCGCTACCGGTGACATCGCCGCGACCGAAGACGCGCTGATGCTGGACGCCGCCGCTGCGGATCTGCTGTTCCGTACGGCCCGGACCGCGAACACCTTCAGCGATGATCCCGTTTCTGACGAGCAGGTCCGTGCTATCTATGACTTGATTAAATGGGCGCCGACCAGTATGAATACCCAACCCCTGCGGATCATTCTGGTTCGTTCGCCCGAGGCGCGGGAACGGCTGGTACGGCATCTCAGCCCGGGTAACCAGGCGAAGACGCGCTCTGCTCCGCTGGTCGCCATCGTGGCCGCGGATATCGACTTCCATGAAAACCTCCCGCAGGTTTTCCCGCATCTGCCGAACGCCAGGGATTTTTTCACCGAGCCGGTCGCGCGCGAGCAGACCGCGCGCTTCAATGCCGGCCTGCAGATCGGCTACTTCATCCTGGGCATCCGTGCCGCGGGGCTCGCGGCCGGTCCGATGACGGGCCTGGATGCCACCGCCGTCGACAAGGAGTTTTTCGCGGACCAGCCGCTGCGCACTCTCGCGGTGATCAATATTGGCAAGCCCGGGGAGAACCCGTGGTTCGGCCGCAGCCCACGGCTGGACTACGAGCAGGTCGTCTCCGTCCTCTAACCTGACCCTGAGTGGTCATCGCTCGCGGTCGCGACGGTATGGCTGTCCGGACCGAAAGCCACGCTGTTGACCGGGCTGATATGCCCGGTCAACGTGGACAGCGGAGATGGCCGGTGCGGGTCGGAGATATCGGTGAGGCGGCAGGTGCTGTCCGGGCCCGCGGTAGCCGGCAGACGTCCGTCCGGGCTGATCGCCAGGCTGTTGGCCTGCCCAGCTCGCTCGCTGAGCGTAGCTGCGGGCGTCACCCCGGCTTGTCTGGTGACGTCGAACACGGCCACTGTGCGATCGGAGCCCGGCCCCGAGCCGGCGCCCGCGAGCAGCCGGCCATCCGAGCTCAGCGCGGCTGTTGCGACAGACGCCGTGGGCATGGTCACCGGTATGGCCGTAGGCCGGGCGAAGGATGTGATCAGCGCGAGCCGGGCCGCGGGCGTTGGGGACCGTTTCCAGGCGGCGAGGCTGAGCCGGGCGGCCAGCGCCGGGTTTTGCGGACGTAGCGCGCCTGCTTCCGTGGTGAGCCAGTGGGAGGCGTCCAGTGACCGGTCGGGGGCCGACCGTGACGTCGCCACCGTGGCGACGGCGCTAATCGCCAGGACGAGCGCGGACAGCCCGGCAAGAACAGCCCGTCTCCTGCTGGATGACCGAGGAGGCGTACGAGCAGGTTCTGCGCGCTGGGCCGCTCGTCGGATCTTTGCGCATGGCTTCTTCGACAAGCACACGTAGCTCGTCATCCAGGCCCTCGAGGCATGGCCTGGTGTGCAGGGCCCGGTACAGCAACACGTCGGTCGGGCCTTGGCCGAACGGAAGCCGTCCGGTGCCGCGTGGAGGACGACGCTGCCCCAGGCGAAGATGTCCACCGCTGATCGTGGTGAGTTCCGTCGTGTGCGCCATACCAAAGTCGATCACTTTGGGCCCCATGGCAGAGATCAATACATTGGATGGTGTGAGGTCGCTGTGGGGCACGCCTGATACCCGGACCGTGGGTGGCGATGCCTCAACCCGCACCACGCCGCGTCCCTCCGCTGCTCCCTGAGTACGCTCGATGTTCACCCGTACTGTCATCACCGTGGCCAGACTGACCGTGCCGCGCAGCTGTCCCGTCGGGGAGGCGGCGCGGCGCCTCGGTATGGGAGCCCTCGGGTGGTGACTCGTTTTCACGTGAGTATCAATATATTACTTTTAGTAGTTTCTTGATTGCGGTGGAGCGGCCTCAGGTAATTGCAGTCGATATTAACGAACGCCGAGTAGGCGGCTGGATGCAGGTTTCAATGAATGTGGATGCAGGGTATATATCTCGCGTTATCGATTTTACTGGAGGGGTGACGAGCGGATCCCCGCCATGATGATAATCGAGCACGGCGTCCAGATCAAAGGGGGGTTACTGATGGCCGGGAAGGCCGATTTCATCCAGCCGGATGCCGCGGTCGTATATCTGCCCCAAACCGACGCGGGCGTTGTGTCGCGGCGGCTTCGAATGCGTTGGCATTTTCTGTTGTCCCAAGCAGCGGTTGTCCTTCTGTTCGCCGGGTCCATGATTACCATGGCCAGTCTTCTCCAGGTGTGGACGGTGGGGATTTCGGACGACCAGCGCCGGTCGGATGTGCTGGTGGTGCTCGGTGCTTCCCAATACGACGGACGCCCTTCCGCGGTGTTTGCGGCGCGCCTTGACCACGCATTTGACCTGTACCGCCAAGGAGTGGCTCCGTTGGTCGTGACGGTCGGCGGCGCGCAGGCGGGGGATGCTTACACCGAAGGGCAGGCAGGCGCGAACTACCTGGCCTCCCGTGGCGTTCCGGTGACCGCTCTGATGCCCGTAGGAGAGGGGCGGGACACCTTGGGATCGTTGCGGGCGGTAGCGGTGGCCATGGCGAAGCATCAATGGCGAAGCGCAGTGATCGTGACGGATCCGTGGCATTCGCTGCGGTCACGAACGATCGCTCGTGACCTTGATATTGACGCGGTTACGTCACCGGTAAGGACTGGCCCGTCCACCCGTGGCTTCGGTACGCAGCTTCGTTACATTGCTCGGGAAGGCGTTGCTTACCGATTTTATCAGCTCTTCCATCGGACGACCCCGGCAGGGGTCGCGCCACCAGCCGTGTGAACACGTCCCCGAGCGGGGCGGCTTCAAAGGTCGGTGGGCGGGTTCACACGGCTGGTGGCGACGGTCGAGAAGTAAATTTTTATATTGTTTACATGATTTTTGGCCGTACGCTGGTTGTGGCTGCCTTGTAGGCGGGCGGTGAATGTTTTACTTTCAGTGATCGTTGGGTGTCCGGTGGTGCTCGGTCCGGACTCGGGCCATCCCTGAGGCCCGGCGTGGACGTGGCCAGTGTCTCGGACCGCGGTGCCGAGATCGCGATTATCGTGAAGATCGGTCTGCTGGTCGTCCTGCCGGGTTGAGTGCCCCTGCCCCCGCCCACGATCCCGAGGAGGGTCCGCCATGGCCATTGCTCCGGCTGTTGTTGTTCAGCAGTGTCGGTGTTGGCGGTTTTCGTGCTGAAAGGCACGGAAACCGTCCCGGGGCTGGCCGGTGGCCCGCGTGCGGCCGGCAGACTGCTACGCCCCGATCCGCTCGCGGGCCTCACTCATCTGCATCGGACGTACGGCCCGGTCGCGCGGATCTCCTCGCGGCCGATGTCGCTTTACCTCGTGGCGGACCCGGCGGTTATCGCGGACGTCCTCGTCGGGTCGAGCCGGGCATTCGCCCGAGGCGTTGTCCGTCGTGGCTTCGGTTCCCGCCAGACAGTGGTGGAGCCTCTTGCGCTGGTGCTCGGGCGGGGGCTGCTGACCAGCGCGGGGGAGTGGCACCGCAGGCAACGCCGGCTCATGCAGCCGATGTTTCACCGTCAACGGATTTTTGAATACGGGGAGATTTTTGCCGCGACAGCGGACGATCGGGCTGATTCCTGGACGGATGGCCAATATCTTGATCTGCATGACGAGATGATCGAGATGACGCTGGCGATGGTTACCCGAGCCCTGTTCGACGTCGATGTCGACAGTAACGAGGTAGCTGTCATCCGGACAGCTATCAGTGAGAACATGGTGGTCACTCGGAAGGCTGTGCGGGCCGGTTTCGAGACGCTGGAGAGGCTGCCGCTGCCTGGGCCCAGACGCCGCCGTAACGCTCGCCGTGCTCTTGACCGGGTCGTCTACGATCTTATCGAGCGCCGCCGTGCCACTGGGGCGAGCGGGCGGGACCTGCTCTCACTGCTGCTGACAGCCCGCGATGCCGAGACCGGCGAGGGCATGGACGACACGCAGGTCCGCGACGAGATCCTGACTATCATGCTTGCCGGTCACGAAACCACCGCAAACGCGTTGACCTGGACTTTTCATCTGCTCGGAGAGCATCCTGAGATTGCGGCGGCGCTGTATGCCGAACTCGACACCGTCCTGTCCGGCCGGCGGCCAACGGTAGCGGACCTGCCGCGGCTGCCATATGCCGACGCGGTGTTCACCGAGTCAATGCGGCTTTATCCACCGGTGTGGGGCATGGGCCGCTATTTGTTGGAAGACCGTGTCATTGGAGGCTATCGCCTGCCGGCCGGCTCGACGCTGCTTCTCTGCCAGTGGGTCGTCCACCGTGACGAACAGTGGTGGCCGGAGCCGGAGCGTTTTGATCCGGCCCGCTGGCTCGGGGACCGGATCGACCCGGACCGGCCGCGGTATGCCTATTTCCCCTTCGGAGGCGGCCCGCATCAGTGTATCGGCAACAGCTTCGCCCAAACCGAGGGAGTGTTGGCTCTCGCCACGATCTGTCGCCGGTGGGCGTTCGAACCCGCTGTCGGTCTGAAGATCGTACCGCAGCCGCTGGTGACTCTGCGACCGCGTGACGGTCTACCGATCATTGTCCGGCGGCGCCGCTGATGGGGCGCCGGGGGCCATGCGTCCCGGCGGTAAGAACTGTTCCGGCCATAGGCCTCGCGGCGTGGCCGGGACCGTTCGGCACGCCGGACCGGGTTCCTCGGCGCTTTGCCCGAGGCCGAGCGGACCGGTGATTGTGGCCTTCTGGCACGATCGGGGTATGCGCCGCGGCGCCGGACATATCCTTGAACGGCCACATGTTCTTGACGGGCGACGGCGAGTGAACTCGACGACATCAAGACCAAGGCTGGGGAGCCGGCCACCTGAGTCATTCACGCTGAGATGGGTCCGCGCGCGCCCGCGGACCTCAGAAAACCTAGGAGAATTTATATGAGCCACATTCAGTTTGCCACTCGTGACGCGAGCCCGTGGGTGCCTCATTACATAATGGCGATAGACCGAGAGAAGTGCATCGGGTGCGGTCGTTGCTTCAAGGTGTGCGGTCAGGGTGTACTGAAGCTGATGGGCCTGAACGAAGACGATGAGCTGGTCGATCCTTTCGACGAGGAGCAGGAGATCGAGCGTAAGGTTATGACCATCGAGACTGCCGGCAACTGTATCGGCTGTGCCGCCTGCGTCCGGGTATGTGCGCCGCGCTGTCACACCTACGCGCCGGCGGAAGCGGCCTGACCAGCCGGCGGCTGTCAGCTCGCCGTCGAGATGCGGCCGGATCGGGTGGCTATGCCGGACACCGACAGACACTCGATCCGCCCGCTGGCCGGAACGTCCCGTGCTGGAGGAAGCTAGGTGGGTGACTGTTACCGCATCCACGGATCGACGTATTCCGGATCTGGACGAGGTGTCCCTCAGTCGGCTGGTAAGGTACTGGGAGGCTGCTAATTATCTGACGGTGGCGCAGATCTATCTGCGTACCAATCCGTTGCTGCGTGAGCCGTTGGAGCCAGGGCAGATCAAGCCTCGGCTGCTGGGTCACTGGGGTACGTCCCCGGCGCTGAACCTGGTGTATGCCCAGCTGAACCGGTTGGTACGGGAGACTGGGCAGGATGTGCTGTATGTGGCCGGGCCGGGGCACGGCGGCCCGGCACTGGTCGCCAACACCTATCTGGAAGGCACCTATTCGGAGATCTACCCACAGGTGTCGCGGGACCTGGCGGGCCTGACCCGGCTGGTCCGGCAGTTCTCCACCCCCGGAGGGGTACCGAGCCACGTCTCCGTACCGACGCCAGGGTCGATCCACGAGGGTGGCGAACTCGGCTACGCCCTGGTGCACGCCTTCGGCGCCGCGTTCGACCACCCTGACCTGCTGGTCGCGGCAGTGGTCGGTGATGGTGAAGCCGAGACCGGGCCGTTGGAGGGAAGCTGGAAAGGCATCCGGTTCCTCAACCCGGCCCGTGACGGTGCGGTGCTGCCGATCCTGAACCTCAATCAGTACAAGATTGCGAATCCGACGGTGCTGGGCCGCCTCGACCGGGCCGGGGTGACCGCCTTCTTTGCCGGCCACGGCTATGACGTGGCCTGGGTCGAGGGGAGCGACGCCCACCAGGTCCACCGGGACTTCGCGGCCAGGCTCGCCACCGCTTACAGCCAGATCCGCCGTATCCAGGACGACGCCCGCGCCCCAGGCGCGGTGGTGACCGCCACCCCGCGCTGGCCGATGATCGTGTTACGGACCCCGAAGGGATGGACCGGCCCGAAACAGGTCGATGGGGTGGCGATGGAAGGCACCTTCCGTGCCCATCAGGTGCCGTTGGCGGCTGTTCGGGAGAAGCCGGCCCAGCTGGCTCAGCTGGAGGCGTGGCTGCGTTCCTACCACCCGGACTCGCATTTCGACGCGGACGGGCGGTTGGTCGCCGATCTCGCCGTGCTCGCACCGACCGGCGACAAGCGGCTGGGGGCGACCAGCTACGCTAACGGCGGCCGGCGCGCCGTGGCGCTACGGCTGCCGGATTGGCGTGCCCACGCGATCACGGTCGGTCCAGAAACTCGTGGGAAGGTCATCTACGAAACCACCCGGCCGCTCGGCGACCTGCTCCGCGACGTCTACCGGGACAACCCCACCACCTTCCGGGTGTTCAGCCCGGACGAGCTGACCAGCAACCGGCTCGGTGCCGTCCTCGATGTCACCGACCGCTGCCTGGTCGCCCCGACCGACCCGCACGACGACCGGGTCTCCCCATCCGGCCGGGTCATGGAGGTGCTCTCCGAGCACCTGTGCCAGGGCTGGCTGGAGGCCTACACGCTCACCGGCCGGCACGGCCTGTTCGCCACCTACGAGGCGTTCGCGATGGTTTCCGCCTCCATGCTCATCCAGCACACCAAGTGGCTACAGGAAGCCGCCCGGCTGCCCTGGCGGGCACCGGTACCCAGCCTGAACGTGCTGTTGACCAGCACCTGTTGGCGTAATGACCACAACGGCTTCTCCCACCAGGGCCCGGGGCTCATCGACACCGTCGTCCCCCTGTCCCCTGGCATCGCCCGGATCTGGCTGCCGCCGGACGCCAATACCCTGCTCTCGGTCGCCGATCACTGCCTACGCAGCCGCGACCACGTCAACCTCCTCGTCGCGGACAAACAGCCCCACCTGCAGTACCTCTCCGCGGACGAAGCCGCTGAACACTGTGCCCGCGGCGGCTCGGTCTGGGAATGGGCCGGCAGCGACGGCGGCGAGCACCGCACCGACATCGTCCTCGCCGGGATCGGGGACGTCCCCACCATGGAGATCCTCGCCGCCGCTGACCTGCTGCGTCAGTTCACGCCGGGCCTCACCGTCCGTGTCGTCAATATCGTCGACCTGATGGCCCTGCTTCGCGCGGACCTGCACCCCCATGGCTTCTCCGTTCCGCTGTTCCGCGCCCTGTTTACTGACGAAACCGACGTCGTCGTCGGTTTCCACGGCTACAGCCGCGCGATCCACCAGCTTTTGCACGGCCGGCCCAATCCGCAACGTTTCCACGTCCGCGGCTTCATGGAACAAGGCACCACCACCACCCCGTTCGACATGGTCGTGCGCAACGGTGTCAGCCGTTACCACCTCGCCCGCCTTGCCATCGAGTTCGCCCGCACCACCCCGCGAGGCGCTGACCGGCTCGTCACCCATTGCGAGACCCAGCTCGCCCGTCATCAGGCCCACATCACCGAACATCTCGAGGACCTTCCTGAAGTCCGCGACTGGACCTGGCCGGGCGACCATGGGCGGCCACGCGCACCGCGCATGTAGCGTCTTTG
>NZ_CAKJTP010000043.1:25006-35320 GCF_917627335.1 Protofrankia sp. CiT1
CTTACTGGCAATCAGATGGCCACCGGGACGGCTGGAGCGTCGACCAGGATGAGGAACCAGCCGAGAGTCAGGAGAAGATCGTACTCATGAAAGGCCGGGGCTCCGTCAGCCGAGCTGAGCAGGACCCGGTGGCCGCCGAGCACAATCGCAATCCCGTCCCGGGCGAACAGAACGACGTTGTGCCCGTCGGTCCGGGGAGCGCTGGTTGTATGGGTGACGAAGCCTCGAGCGAAACCCCGCCAGTTGGGTGTGATCCAACGTAGCCAGCGGTCTCCGGTCAGCCTGACGAGGGTGTTCCCGCGTCCTTTTTGGAGCACCGCGAGTACGTCGCCGGTCAACTCGGCAGTGACCCGAAGGCCGCCGTGGCTGCTTTCCACGACCATCAGATGTTTTTGGGCCCTGCATGTCACCCGGCCCTGGGCACGCCATTCTTCCCGCATCCGGATGATTGTCTCGTCGTCAACGTGGAGCGCGAACTGGTCCCCGGTCACGGTGACCGCCCGCCACGCGAATTCTGGCACCATCGCGCAGTCGGAGTGAACTGTCATCATGTTGCCCTCCTGCCGGGTCGTCTCGGGAAGCTCGCCCGTCGGTTCCCATTGAAAGACCAGCTGGTCAGCAGCTGGTCAGGAGCGTGAACGCGGCACCTGGGTGAACGACCGGGGCCGGCTTGGCCCTGGTGGGTGTGACACCGCGCGGGCGATGATGGCTTGACTGGTCGCCTGTTGTCCAGTTTGTGGCTACTCGGCTGTTCGACTCCGTCAAAATACGTAATCGGCCGCGTGGGTGATGCGCGGGCGTGGTCAGGGTCTGGTCAGTGCTACCGCTGACACTGCTACCGCTGACGGTGCCGGGGTTGCGTCCTGTCGGACATGCGACTGCACACCCTGCTGGTCACGACTTTGCTTCAAGTTGTCACAGACAGATCCCGCATACTGGTTCATGATGGTATCCGAGGCATTGGGATCACCCAATTGGCGACATGTGTTGTTTTGTGGAACAGGATGACATGGAGTTTCGGGTTCTTGGATCGCTCGAGGTGGTGGGCGAGGCCGGGCAGGTGCCGATCGGTGGTCCGCAGCGCCGCCTGCTGCTCGCGGCTCTGCTCTCCGAGGCGAACCGTCCCATCCCTGACCGGGAGCTGCTGCGAGCCATGCAGGGCGATGACGGTTGGTATGACGAGCGTCGGCGCCAGCTCCTGCATCGGCTTCGGGTGCACATCTTGGATCTTCGACGGGTGCTGGGCCAGTCCAACGGGCAGCCCTTGGCGCGGGGCGCCGGCGGATACGTTCTGCACGTCGGGGCGGAGGAGCTTGACGAGCTGGTTTTCCTCAGCTGGGTGGAACAGGCCCGGCGGCTGCTGGATTCCAAAGACGCGGCGAGTGCCGCCGACCGGATGGACGCGGCATTGGCGCTCTGGCGTGGAGAGCCATTATCAGATCTTGAAACGCGCCCCTTTGTCGAACGTTATGCGGCCCGGTTGCGTGAGCTTCGCCTGTACGCGGAGAAAGAAAGAGCGGCCGCATATCTGGCCGCTGGTCGGCACGGGCCGCTGGTTCCGATCCTGCGGCGGCTGCTCGCCGACAACCCGGCCGACGAACGGCTACAGCTGGATTTGTCGTTGTCCCTCTACCGCGACGGTCGCCGGGAGGATGCCGCCGCTGTCTGCCTGGATGCGTTGCGCCGTTCCCGCGATCTCGGAATCGAACCGACCGCGATCCGGGAAAGGCAGCGCGCGATCCTTGCCGACGAACCGTCCCTGCGCTGGGTCCCGCCAGTTGAACAGGTCGGGCTCGTCGCCGCGGCGCGTCATCCCGTGCCGTATCAGCTTCCCACCGGGACAAGAAACTTCACCGGCCGCGAAAAGGAAGTCGCGGATCTCCTCACCTTGTTCGAAACGGCTGACGTCGGTGCGGAAACAGGCGGCGCGGGCGTGATTGTCTCGGCGATAGCCGGGCAGGCGGGTGTCGGCAAGACGGCGCTCGCCGTTCACGTCGCCCATCGGCTCCGGCCTCGCTTCCCCGACGGCATCCTTTACATAAATCTACAGGCCACGCCCGACTCGCCGGCTGAGCCGTCGACGGTTCTGGTGTCGTTTCTCCTCGGCCTGGGGGTGCCGCGTGAGCAAATAGGAGATGATCATGAAGTGCGTGCGGCGCTGTACCGTTCGACGCTCGACGGCAAGCGGCTGCTCGTCGTCCTGGACAATGCGACGGATACCGAACAGGTACGTCCGCTGATTCCGGGCGCGGCATCCTGCGGGGTCATTATCACCAGCAGGCGTGCGCTTTCGAGTCTGGACGCGGATCACCTCCTGCTTGACGTCCTCGACTCCGCCGGTGCCGTCACCCTGCTCGCCAAGGTGGCGGGTGCCGCGCGGGTCGAGGCCGAACCCGAGGAGGCCCGCACCATCGTGGCGCTGTGCGGATTTCTGCCGCTGGCGGTACGCATCGCGGGGGCGCGTCTCGAACAGCGGCCGGACACGCACCTCCGCTCGCTGCGTGAGGATCTCCAGGTTGCGCGTTTGAACGTGCTCAGGGTCGGAGATCTTGAAGTGCGGGCCAGTGTCGACCTGAGTTACCGGGAGCTGCCAGCGGCGACCCGGCGAGCGTTCCGTCTGCTGTCCGTGCTGGAGACGGAGGATGTAGGGCCGCTGGCTGCGGCGGCCCTTCTTGATCAGAATGTGCGGCAGGCTTCCGAGCTGCTTGAGGAGCTGGCGGCTGGGCAGCTTCTCGAACGTCGTGCCAGTAATGGAAGCGAGTCTCGGTATCGTTTTCATGATCTGTTGTTGTTGTTTGCGCGTGAGCGCCTTGCGCAGGAGGACAGCCCCGCCGACCGCTCCGCCGCGCTCGAACGGGTCCTGGAGATGTATCTGGCCTGCGCGGAGGAGGCCGCCAAGCGGCTGCACATCGGTATTCCGATCGTCCCACGCCAGTCTGTGCCGCGGTGGCAACCGGCCGAGGACGGAATGATCGAATCCGTTACGGGGCGTCCGATCCAGTGGTTCGACCGCGAGAGCAAGAGCCTGGTCGCTCTCGTCGAACAGGCTGAGGCTGAAGGCTTCGATGAGATGACGTGGCTGCTCAGCGCCGCGCTCGTCGACTTCTTCGAGATCGGCTCGCACTGGTCGTTCTGGCACCGGACCCATGAGGCGGCTCTCGCGGCCACCCGGCGGCAGCGCAGCCAGGTGGCCGAGGCGAACGTGCGCCGCCATCTCGGGCTGCTGCGCCGGTTGCAGGGTGACCGCGCCGGCGCGCGAAGGTTGTTCGAGGCGAGCCTGGCGCTGTTTATCTCGACAGCCTGGCCGATCGGCGAGGCCGCGGCGCGCCGTAACCTGGGCGAACTGGACACAGAAGACGGCAGGATCGATGAGGCTATTGATCATCTTCGTATCGGCAGGAATCTTTTTCGTGACTTCGGTGTGACGTTCGGTGTGGCGCGGACGCTCCAAACCCTCGGTCGGGCCTATCTTGCCGCGGCTCGTCCCGCCGAGTCGTTGTCCTGCCTGGAGGCTGCGGTCGGTTACTGCGAGATGACAAGCAACCAGCTTGCGGTCGAGCGTGCCCGGATGGCCCTCGGCTCCGCCTTCCTGCGAACCGGGCGGGTGGACGACGCCATCGGGATGCTTGGTGCGGCGGAGCGTTTCTTTCAGGCGGAGGGGCATCTGCCGTTGCGGGCCGAGGCGCTGCTGTTGCTGGGTGACGCCCACAGCCGACGGGGTCGTGATCCCGAGGCGTTCGGCTGTTACGACGCCTGCCTGTCCATTTTCCAGGAACGTGGCGACATGCTGAACCAGGCGAGAACCCTTGCCCGCCGGGGCAGGCTGCATTACTGGCGGAAGGACGATCTACAGGCGCGGGCGTCGTGGAGCCAGGCGCTGGCATTATTTAATGATCATGATGGTGCGGAGGAGTCCGAGGTCCGTAACTGGTTGATACGCGGCCCGGGTGATCGGCTTGAGCCGGCGACGGAACGTGTCCTCGACCATTTTGATCATGATGGGTTCATTCAGCGGGTTGCGGCGAGTGAGTATGTTGTGCGGATTCTCTCCACCTGGACAGAGCTCCTCGAGGACCGGCTGCGGGATTCCTTTCTCGGTGCGCTTCTGCGCGCCCTTGACCGGGGTGCGTTGGTTCAGATCATGTTGCTGGACCCCGACTCGCCCGCGGACGTCCAGCGCACCCGGGAGATCGGCATGTCGCACGATGTCTCTGGACTGGTCCAGGCGAATCTGCGGTGCCTTCGGAGCTTCGTCGACGGGCTGACCGGCTCGGACCGGGAACACATCGCGGTGCGGGTCTACCGGGCGGCGTCCACCGTCGCGTATTACCGGTCGGACGCCCGCGCGCTGGTCGCGACGCTTCCGATGAGCGACGCATCATCCCGGACCACGCAGTATGAGGTTCCGGTTGATTCGACGTTCGCGCAGTTCGTCGAGCAGCAGTTCACACAGCTGTGGACCGCCGGGAGCCGTCCGTTCGACCTGTGAGGCGGTCTGCGACCGGCACAGGAGACGCGGCGTCGCGGCGCTGGGGCACGCGCCCCAACCGGTTATCCGTCGATCTATCTGTCGATCCGGATCCACACCTGACCGTTATCGATCCGCAGGGGAAGCTGCTCCAGCCGCGCGCCCGGCGCGTTGAGACAGGCGCCGGACCGCGCGTCGTAACAGAAGCCGTGCCGGGGACAGGTGAGGGTGCCCGTGGCCGGGTCCAGCTGGGCCACGTTGATGGGGAGGCCTTGGTGGGCGCAGGTGTCGCGGTAGGCGATCAGCTGATCGTCCATACTTATGATCACTACATCGGCTTCGGCGCCGTCGGCTCGCTCGAGATGTAGCGCGGTGATCTGTTGGCGGGAGAGCTCCATGGTCGTACCGACCGTGACCCAGCCGCCGTCGCGGGTGCGGACGGGACCCAGCGGGATGAGCGTCGGGGGCGGTTCACCCGCGAGCATCACCACCCGCGCGATGGATGCGACCCCGCCGACCAGAGCGTCCTTGACTACTTCACGCAGCGTGACTCCGGTCAGGGCGCGGCTGTTGCAGGTACCGTTCACCCGCAGGAAGGCTGTATCCCCGTCGATCCGGATCAGTTCGACATCCCCGCCGTGGGCACGCAGATAGGGCCGTACCTTGTCGAGCGCGTGCAGCGATTCGGTCACCGGCGTGGGCTGGATGACGTGGTGCATCGAGAAGAGCAGACGCACCAGAGGATCATCCGCGAGTTCGAACAGGAGCTCGCGGCCGCGGGGGTCGGCGCGCAGTTTCCGGACGATGGCGTTGATCCCGCTGCCATGGAGGGCTTCGACGGCGTGGCGGAGCTGCTCGGCTTGTTGCCGCGCGGTGGGTTCCAGGTTCTGGACGGCGGTCGCCGCCTCATCCAGGGCCTCCGACAGCGCGTCGAAGCTGGGTTCGTTCCGCTGCGGCCCGATCGGCCGAGTGCTGCTCATCGTTGGACTCCTAGGTCCTCTGGGGCAGCCGGCCGCATGAAAAGAATTGTGATCGCGTACTCTTTGACCGGCTGGTTCCCCCTCGGCCGGGTCTGGACAAGACCGTGGGTACCTTCTCACGATCCCATAAGGTTGACGGGTCACCGCCGAAATCGGTCGGGCATATGACGGCTGTCACCTGCCGGCCGCCGAGCCGGCCGTCATGCTGGTCACATCGGTCAGTTTCTGGACATTTCATCCCGTAGGTGGCCGGCGGCTCGTTTGCTGGCGTGGTGAACAATTCCGCCGAAGCATGCCGGGCGTGGCGGCCGGCCACCGAGGGGGAAATCACCCCATTGCCGGCCAATATCGGGTGTACCCGAGCCAGTCGCGGCCGCAGTCGTCACGAAAGGCGGTCAAGAGGTTACCCTGTGCTTGAACCGTCCCTCTTGCCGGCCATTGTCGGGGCGAACAGGCTGCATTCCGGGTCGCGCCAGCCCGGTCGGCACCAGCCTGGAGCAGCGTATTGATTAATATTTTTCCGGTCGGACGCAACGGATTCCCGCATGGCCGGTGACCCGTTGATCGAAAACGCCCGTATTCCGTACATTACCCGCTTTGGCCGGCGGCAGTCACTGGGCGCGGCGACCGTTATTTAAATTCTTCCTGGCAGTAGGCAAATCTTTTTGAAAGGTGGCAAGTATGGCTCGCGACGCAGCGCCCGTCGACGCTACCGCGCCGGCTCCCGACGGCTTCGCGCCATGGGTGCCTCGGCCGCGGGTGCCGACGGACGAACCCGCACGACACCGCTGGGACACGTTGGCGGGCGGCCCGGTCGGCGGGCGCCTGGGACCGGTGGCCGGTGCGCTGGTCATTGTGCTGGGCGGGATCTACCTGATCTGGCGCCTGGGCACGCTCGACGGTACGGGCGCGTTCGGTCGCCTCTTCTACGGCGCTGAGTTGATCAGCTACATAACTGTCGCCTGGACGGCAGTGATGATCGGCCGGATGCGCCCGGACAGGGTACGCCACGCCGGGACGCCGGTGGGAACGCTTGATGTGTTCGTGACGGTGTGCGGTGAGCCGGCGTCGATGGTCGAGCGGACGCTGCGTTTCGCCCTGGCGATCGACTACCCGCACCAGACCTACGTTCTCAATGACGGCCGCATCGCCGGCCGGAAGAACTGGCGGGAAATCGACGCGCTCGCCGCACGTCTCGGCATACCGTGCTTCACCCGCGTCGACGGGACCCCGGGAAAGGCCGGTAATCTCAACCACGCGCTGGCCCGCACCAATGGCGACGCGGTTCTGACCCTTGATGCCGATCACCTGGTGGTGCCGGACGTGGGGGAGCGGATAGTCGGTTATCTGCGCGACGCGGCAGTCGGTTTCGTCTGTACTGCCCAGTGTTTTGACACGGGTCGCGCGGATGTCCTGAACAACGCTGATCCCATGCTCTTCCGTTCCATCCAGCCGGCGAAGGACCGTGACAACAGCGCGTTCTCCTGCGGCAACGGGACCCTGTACCGCCGGTCGGCTCTCGAGTCGGCTGGCGGATTCAGCGAATGGAATCTGGTCGAAGATGTGCAGACATCCTACGAACTGCACGCGCGTGGTTGGTCCAGCGTCTACCATGCCCGGCCGATTTCGATCGGGACAGCGCCGGCGACCGCCGCCGTCTACGCCAAGCAGCGTCTGCGATGGGCGATGGACCATATGCGCCTGCTACTTTTCGACAACCCGTTGCGCAAACCAGGCCTGCGGGGCTGGCAGCGGGCGCACTACCTGCACACCAGCCTCAGCCCGCTCCTGACCACAGTCCAGATGGTTTTTCTGGTGGGCCCACCGATGTCTGTGATCTTCCGGATGCGGCTGGTGTCCGGTGCCGCTGAAGAGGCCTACCTGTTCTTCGGCCTGCCCTACCTGCTTAGTTCGATGCTCTTCATTGTCGCCTATGCGGGGGGCAGGCCCGCGGCCCGAACGGTCGCGAGTTCACTGTTCATTGCCCCGCTGTATCTGATCGCGTTCCTGTGGGTTGCGTTCGGTTACCGGCCGCGTTCCTCCGGTACGACCGAGAAAGTGTTCCAGCCGACGATGTCCGTGCTGGTCCTGCCGCAGATTACTTTCGCGCTCACGCTGGTCGCATCGATCATCATCTATGCCTTCGACACGCGCCCCGGTCGTCCGGTGTTCGCGTTGGTGTGGGCCGGGATCATGTTGATGATGCTGGCTGGTCCGCTGTCCGCGGTCAGTGAGCGACGTGCGGCGGTTGAGCGCTGGCAGGTACCGATACGTGGCACGATCATTCTTGCTGTCGCCCTGCTGTCGGCGTTGACGTTCGCCAACTGATCGGGCTGGACCGAATCATCCGCTGGCGTCCTGGGCCTGGTCCGGGCTGGTCCGGACCAGCCCGGACGGAGGGCGGCTGTTGTTGTGAGAACTCGCTGTTGTGAAAACTCGCGAAAGCTTACAAAAGCTCGCAGACGAGCCCGAGTTCCTGCTGGACCGCCGTGCTGAGACTGTCGCAGCCGACGCCGGCCGTACCGAGCTCGACGACGGCCCAGTGGCTGCCCGAATGCCGTAGCAGGGCGGTCGCTGGGTCGGTCTCACCACTGGCTGGCACGACATGGGCAACCGCGACGGTCGGGTCGATCCTGGATACGCGGACGTCGACCACCTGGATGCCGTCCGGGGGAACCTCACCGAGCAACGGGCTCGTCCGTACCGCCCGCGTGATCTGCTCATCAGTGGATGGAGCAGCGCTCCCGACCGGCGCCGTGGCGGCCGATCTGTCTCTTATATCCGTTACATCGGTGGCTGGCACTGTGGCTGGCACTGTGGCTGGAGTGGCCTGGATGTTGGACGGCACCGTAGGTGGCGCCGAGGAGGATGCCGTCAGTGCGTCGGCGGGCATGACAATCACAGCCGCGATCGCGGTCGCGGCGAAGAGCAGCTGAGAAACTGGCGGGCGGGTCATCCGTGCTGCCCGAGCGGCGGGCCGGATGCGTGACATGCGGTGTGTGCCGTTCCGTGTGTATCTGGTGTTCCGTCGGCGTGTGACGTTCGGTGCGCGCTGGGCTGTCGGACCCCTCCGTTGTCGAGCCATGGAACAGCTCTACCCGTCCTGACGCACGTAACCCATGTAACACATCTGACACCAGGCTGTCGGCTGACCGTAAAGAGGGGGTGATCAGTGGAAGAGTCCCTGTATGCCGGGCTCGGGCCGCCGCTATGGACAACATCACCGTCGAGATGTCAATCACGAGACACCGCTGGACCGACGATTGATCCGCTGTGGTCATGCGCCCATGTTCCAGCTGTTGATCTCAAAAATCTCGAAAGATCGTGCGAAGGAGCCGGCGTCAGCCGAGGAACAGGTATGTGCCGCGAAACAGGCACAGGACGGTGAACACGCCAAAGTCGGCTATCCAGATTATGGCGGGGATGCCAGTGATCTCGGCCATCGCGTCCGCGTCCGAGGACCATGCTCCTTTCCGGTGCGCTCGGTGCAGGTCGAGCACGGACCGTGGCCCGGCCAGCAACAGGAACCAGGTGAGGAAACACGCGAGCGCACTTTGCGTGCCCACCGAGGCCGAATGCAGTACCAGAATGACCACGGTGCCGGTACCGGCGACGATCATTTTTCCGAAGCCGTTTCGGGTGACGAGGAAAAGCGCCGCCAGCGCCAGGAGGGCAAGGAGCAGCGTCGCGGTGATGTGACCGGCATTCAGCAGGGCCGCCGCTCCCAGCCCGAGCCCGGATGATGCGGTGTAACCGGCTGCCAGCATGAGGAATTCGGCGAACCGGTTGCGCCGCCCATATGTGCTTGTGAGGCCTGACGTGTCCGAGAACAGCCATACCCCAAGGACCCAGCGTCCGAGGAGGTAGGCGACGAGCGCATGGCCGCCCTCGTGCGCGATCGTGTCGAGGTGGCCGCTGCCGTGCCAGGTCCATGTGGGCACGACCGCCGCGAGGGCGGCCAGGCCGGTGAGCACGATAATCCATAACGGCGTGCCAACCCTGTCCGCGACGATCATCGTCAGGCCCATGCTGCTACTACCGTTGTTCATGGCACCCCCGGCACGACACGATTCGCATTGGCTCATCAATATTGGCGCTGCTGATGTGCTAATCACATAATTTTTTCGCCGGATGGACAACTGAATATTTTTTCGCGCGGCGGGAGGCCGCGGGCGAGCTGGTCAGCCGCTGTCGCGCCGGCTGGCGAGATCACTGATCCTTCGAGGTTTGTGCGCGGCGGGCCGTTGTGCTCCGGCGCTGGGGCCGTGCTCCAGCGGGGGTGCCGCGATCCAACAGGACATTCCAAGGTTTCCGAAAGCTTCCCCTCAGGCGTGACCGCCACGGTATGCACATGACACACGTGTGGTTGAGCCCGAGTCTGCCCGCCGACCCAGGGGCGATGGCCGGCGCGCTCGGACCCGGCTACGAGGTCCTGCCACCGTCGGCTGAGCCACCATTCGGGGACGACCAGCCTGGGGACAACCGGCTTGGGGAGCAACCGTCAACCGGTGTGGCCGACGACGGCCTGAGCGAGCCGCGGCCGCAACGGCTGGTCCAGCCGATCATTGTTGCCACGATCTATGAGCGGGAGCTGCTGGCGGCTCTTGTGGCCCGTCCCGGCGACGCCCGCCTGGTGCTGGTCACGCCCCCGGGCGTTGATGTCCCGCCGGATCTGGGTGCTCAGGTACGGCCGCAGATGGTCGGCTCGGCCTCGTCGGTTGCCGATGTGGTCGCGCTGATCCGCGCCGTTCCCGCGGACACATCCATGGATGTGCTCGGGCCGGCGGGGGCTGACGCGCCCTGGTGGGCCGGCGCGGGCCGGCCCGAGATCCACTCGGCGGCCGGGCCGGCGGGTCTGCCGACGGC
>NZ_CAKJTP010000044.1:0-1322 GCF_917627335.1 Protofrankia sp. CiT1
ACTAAGGTTGCCAAAGGCTCGGGACGGTAATCTTGATCGTGGAGTCGACGCGTGCAGCTCTCCGGCCGGCAGGGTCCTGTCGGAGGCTGGTGGACGCTGTGCGCTGGGCGCCCACGCGGCGCCTCGCGTCGTCGGGACCCGGTTCGATGCCAGTGCTCACCACCTGCGGTGCGCCACAGACACGAGAGGCCAGAAAAAGCGTGGCGGAGGTCGCTTTGGCACAATAGTGTACCGCCGTGACTGGGCAGAGATACCCGTTACGGAGGATGTCGCAGGTTCCACCGATCGCCCTAGGGCAGGGAGTATTGAGGCAGGTCATGCAGAAGCAGTGCCAGCGGGTGTTTTCGGGCGTCCAACCCACAGGAAAGATCCACATTGGGAACTATGTGGGTGCGCTGTCGTTGTGGGCGGAGAACCAGGATCAGTACGACAACGTCTTCTGCGTGGTGGACCTGCATGCGCTGACAATCCCCGAAGCGGTCAACCCCGAAAACCTCCGCGCGAAGGCGCGGGAGACCGCTGCGCTGTATGTGGCGTGTGGTATCGACCCGGACAAGTCCACGATCTTTGTGCAGTCCCGGGTGAGCGCGCACGCCGAGTTGACGTGGATTCTCAACTGTGTGACGCCGGTGGGCTGGCTTGAGCGGATGACCCAGTACAAGGCGAAGTCGACCTTGCAGGAGTCGGTGGGCACAGGGCTGCTGGACTATCCAGTGCTCCAGGCCGCGGACATCCTGTTGTATGGAACACATCTGGTGCCAGTGGGCGAGGACCAGCGGCAGCACGTTGAATTGACCAGGGACATCGCGATCCGGTTCAACCGGCTGTTCGGAGAGGCGTTCACGATCCCGGAACCACTGATCCGCACCAGCGGAGCGCGGATCATGGCGTTCGACGAGCCGACGGGAAAGATGTCCAAGTCGATCGGGGAGACCAAAGCGGGCCACTCAATCGGGCTGATCGACCCTCCGGACGTCATCCGCAGGACAGTCATGCGAGCCACGACCGATTCTGGTGGCGACATACGGTTCGAGACGGCCAGTCCCGGGGTGCTCAACCTGTTGACGCTGTATCAGGTGCTGTCGGGGCAGCCGCGGGAGAAAATCGAATCGGAATTCGACGGCAAGGGTTACGGGCTTCTCAAGCGAACGGTAGCCGACCAGGTGATCGCTTCGTTGGAGCCGATTCAGCGCCGTTTCCACGAGCTGATGGCCGAGCCCGACGCGGTCGAAAAAATGCTGGAAGCCGGCGCGGACCGGGCTCGGTCGATCGCCGAATCGACCCTGGACCACGTGAAGAAACTGACCGGCTTGGGCTAAGAG
>NZ_CAKJTP010000044.1:1725-4991 GCF_917627335.1 Protofrankia sp. CiT1
GCGTGCTGCGCAAGGCGGAGAAGTGGAGTCACCCTGGTGCTGGGTGGCGACCGACGAGCCGGGGTACCCGTGCATCGCGCAGCGATGGACGGGGAGCGATGCGGCCAGGTGCCGCCTGGGCGTGGCGAGCCGGACAGCTGGCTTCCGAAACACGCCCTAGTAGTCTCCATGAACAGGCTCTTACCGGAGCCGGTCGAACCCGCCGGCACCCGGACTGGCCAGCCCAGCCAAGGACGGCACGAGCGCGCATGCTTTCGCGGCATCAGCGGCCCCGAGGGAACAAGGAGACCGGCAGGTGGTGACGTCCAAGACACGTCGGCGGCGCGAAATTGCCGCCGCGAGGATCGCCCGCCAGGCGGAACGCCGCGCGGCGGCGCGGCGTCAGCGCCGGCGGTTAATCGCAATCATCGCCGCGAGCGTCGCGGTCGTGCTCGTCTGCTCCCTCGCGGGGGTCCTCCTGCTCACCGGCAACGATGACAAGACCACCGTCGCGGCCTCCCCATCGGCGGCTCCGTCAGCCTCAGCCGCCGGGTCGCCATCCGCCGGGGCCTCCGCCGCGCCCGTGTCGACGAAGGTCGGCCCCTGCACCTACACCGCGAACGGCCAGGACCCGTCACGGCCGGTGAGTCTGCCGGCCGCGGCCGGCAGCGTCGACCAGTCCCCGGCCACGATGGTCATCGCCACGAGCAAGGGGACCATCAAGGCAGCGCTGAACGCGGCGAAGGCCCCCTGCACCGTTCACGCCCTGCTCACCATGGCCAACGCCAAGTACTTCGACGGCACCCCCTGCCATCGTGAAACCGCCACGAACATCTTCGTCCTGCAATGCGGTGACCCGACCGGCACAGGTCAGGGCGGACCGGGCTTCGCCTACGCCAACGAGAACACCGACGGTGCCGCGTACACTCGCGGCGTCATCGCGATGGCGAACGCCGGTGCCGACACCAACGGCAGTCAGTTCTTCCTCATTTACAAGAACCCGAACGACGCCGGTGTGCAAGCGTTGGGAAACAAATACACGATAGTCGGCAAGATCACTGAAGGCCTTGATGTCCTGGACGCCCTCACCTCGCCCGGTGTCGAGGGCGGGGGCGGTGACGGCACCCCGGTCAGCAAGGCCCAGATCACCTCCATGAGCATCGCCCAAAGCCCATGACCCGCCGCCGCGGCGCCCCGCGTTATCGAGCCGCACCCGACAACCTTGTTCGTCAACGGCATCAGCCGGGCCGCGGCGTCCTGGCGCCGCCCCGGGCACTGACAGCGGCCCGGCCGAAGACCTGACCTGACCTGCCTGCTTCCCGCGCTGGATGCGAAACGGCCAGCCCTGCGTCCAGCGCGCGGTGCGGCCAGGCCGGATGACGCGAGGCGCTATGTCTCCCAGCGGCGGATGGTGTCGATGCGCGCCCGCAGCTGGGCGGCGGTGGCCTGGCCGGTTGCCGGGCCGCCACAGGTACGCCTCAGCTCACCGTGAATCATCCCATGCGCGCGCCCGGTGCGGTGGTGGTGGGCGGCGACAAGCCTGTTCAGCTCCCGGCGCAGCTCGATGAGCACCTCGTAGGTGGGCCGGTCGGCCGCCGCGGCGGCGTCAGGGCTCGGGTCCGGCCGGGCGGCCGGCGAACCAGCCTGGCCGGGGACAGCCGGCATGCCCTGTCCGGGCTGGTTCGCCGGCCCGGCGCCCGGCCCGGCGCGCTCCTGCTTGCGCCGGGCGGCCAGCTGGGCCGCCTCCCGCTGCTTGAGCAGGACCGCGACCTGATCCGGTTCCAGCAGCCCGGGAAGTCCCAGGAAGTCCTCTTCCTCGGCGGAACCAGCCGCGGCCTGGGTGCCGAACTCACCACCGTCGAAGATCACCCGGTCGAGGTGTGCTGAGGAACCGAGCGCGGTGAACGACCGGTCCGTCAGGTCGGGGACGTCACGGCGCCGGTTGGCCTCGCGGAGCGCCTCGTCGTCGAACGTGTCCGGTTCGCGCAAGGGCTTGTCAAGGGCGTGGTCGCGCTGGACCTCCATCTCGCCAGCCAGCGCGAGCAGGGCGGGAACGCTCGGCAGGAAGATCGAAGCCGTCTCGGGCCGGCCACGGCCCCGCACGAAGCGCCCGACCGCCTGCGCGAAGAACAACGGTGTGGCAACGGAGGTGGCATAGACCCCGACAGCCAGGCGCGGCACGTCCACGCCCTCGCTGACCATCCGGACCGCAACCATCCAACGGTCCCGCGAGGCGCGGAAGGCCTCGATCTTCGAGCTGGCCGCTGGATCGTCGGAGAGCACGACAACCGGCTCGGTTCCGGTGACGCGGCGCAGGATGGTGGCGTACGCACGGGCGTTCGCATGATCGGTGGCGATCACCAGGCCGCCCGCGTCCGCCATGCCGCCGCCGCGCACCTGCGCCAGGCGGGTGTCCGCGGCGGCCAGGACCGCGGGGATCCAGTCACCACGTGGGTCCAGCGCCGTGCGCCATGCCGCGGCGGTCTGCTCATTGTTCAGCGGCTCGCCGAGGCGGGCCGAAAGCTCATGCCCCGCGCTGGTCCGCCAGGACATCTCCCCCGAGTAGGCCAGGAAGAGCACCGGACGCACGACAGCGTCGCGCAGCGCGTCAGCATAACCGTAGGAGGAGTCCGCGATGCTGCGGAGCACGCCATCTGGGCCAGGGACATACGTCACGAACGGGATGGGATTGACGTCCGATCGAAACGGCGTCCCGGTGAGTGCCAGCCGCCTGACCGCGGGCGTGAATGCCTCACGCGCCGCATCCCCCCAGGACAGGGCGTCACCAGCATGGTGGATCTCATCGAGGATCACCAACGTGCGGCGCCGCTCGCAGCGCAGCCGGTGCAGTGCGGGATGCGCCGCCACCTGCGCGTAGGTCAGCACCACACCGGTGTAGTCCGACGAGGTTACGCCGGCGGTGTTGCGGAACGCCGGGTCGAGGGCGATACCCATCGCCGCGGCGGCCTGCGCCCACTGCCGCTTCAGGTGCTCGGTCGGAGCCACCACGGTGATCGCGCGTACCACACCGTCGCGCAGGAGATCGGCGGCGACTCGCAGGGCAAACGTCGTCTTGCCGGCACCCGGCGTCGCGACAGCCAGAAAGTCGCGGGCGCCGGCACTCGTCCGGGCCTGGTAGGCCGCGAGAGCGGCCCGCTGCCATGCCCGCAGCGGATGGCCCCCAGATGATGATGCTGCCGGCACGGTGTTGGGCTGGGGACCGGCACTCACAGAGGAAGACTCTACGGCGTGGTGTTCGGGGGCTGCCTACGGCCGGGCCAGACCCC
>NZ_CAKJTP010000044.1:5491-23273 GCF_917627335.1 Protofrankia sp. CiT1
TCGATCATTGAACCGGCGCCCCCGGCCGGGCGCCGCCCAGATAATCCGTTATGTGAGTTTCGCCGGTGAATACCCGGCCGAAGGCTCCGATCATGCCCGGCGAGCGGTTGGCACAATGGAACAAACACGTTCCACCGGCGCCTCTTGACATTATTCAGTGACTACCGCGGGTGCCATGTTGATATGTTGACGTCCGCCAGCGAAATCACCGGAAAAAGTATTCGAACCAGCCCGTGGCCGGCACCGATCCAACCAACCGCTGGTCAAGCGGGGCGAATGGGGCCGCCTCAGCTGACCACGACAACGGGATACGCTGTCGTTATCGTGCGAACTATTGGGGGAGGCAGCTGGTGACAACTGCGGCAAGTAAGGCTGCGCCTACAAAAACTAATCCACCGAGGCGTATCCCCAACACCCGGTTACGAACCTGTCGCGAAGAGAGAGGCTGGTCGCAGGAACGACTCGCCACTGAACTGCGACGCTTCGCTGTCATGCACGAGGGCCGCGAGGCCGGCGCCACCGGAAACATGATCTGCAAGTGGGAGAAGGGTGACAAGAAGCCCAGCCTCCGTTACCAACGGCTTCTGCGCGCTCTTTTTCACCGGACCGCCGGGGAACTCGGGTTCATTGACGATGAAACTGTCAGCCGGCTCGGCGTCGACGCCGAGGCAAGGCGCACTCCCGGGCTCCCCCAAACGAGCGTGGAGCGGCGTTCCTTCTTGCGTATGGTCGCGGCGGCCGGGGGTGTCGCGGTCGCACCGGTAACGCCCGACGCCGAACCCTGGGAACGGCTTTCCGCGGCTCTTCGGCAGCAGAGCGCCGTCACCCCGCCAACTGTCGAGGATCTGTCCGCGCGGACGGCGGGCCTGTTCGGGCTGGAAGAACGGGTCCCGGCTCGGGCACTCATGGCGAGAGTGACCACCCAGCTGACAACGCTGAGCCAGCTGCTGGAGACCTCGCCACGGTCGGCGGTACGGCGTAACCTCACCATCACCGCTGGTGAAGTAGCTGCGCTCGCCGGATGGCTCGCCTTCGATATGCGCGACAACACGTGTGCGCTCGCCTACTATCGGGTCGCGCTCGAAGCCGCCCGCGAAGCCAACGACAACGCCTTGTGGGCATGCGTGCTGGGGTACGAGAGTTACCAGCCCGCCCTGGCTGGCCGGCCGGACCAGGCATGCGCGCTCCTGGGCGAGGCTCAGCGCCGGGCCGCGCTCGGCGGCAGCATGATGACCCGCGCGTGGCTTGCCGCTCGGGAGGCTGAGGAGCAGGCTTCCCGCGGGGACAGCGGCGCTGCGCTGCGCGCGCTCGAGCGTGCCGGTGACGCTTTCGACCGAGCCGATCCAGCGAACGATCGCGTGTGGACGCAGTTCTTCGACCGCCCTCGCCTCGACGGCATGCGGGTCACGACCTTCACGCGCCTGCGCCGTCCGGACGCCGCCTACGCGGCCGCGGCGGAGACTCTGCGGACCACCACCAGCCCAACCGCCATGAAGAAGCGCTCGCTGCTGTTTGGTGCCCTTGCCGAGGTCCACATTCACCGCAGGGAGATCGACCAGGCATGCCAGCTGGCCGCGGACGCGCTTGCGATCGTGGCACAGACAGACTTCTCGCTGGGGCTTGCCCGCGTACTACAGATCCGCGATCAACTTCGGCCGTGGCGGGAGAGCCAGCCGGTACGGGATCTCGACGAGCAGCTACGGGTGCTGGTCTGACCGGTCAGCACCGCGGGCGTGCGGGAGATGATCGCCGAACAGGCGAACAGGCGAACAGTCAAAGCGTGGCGGACGGCGCCGTCTCGGCGGTGATCCAGTCCAGATAGTCACCGAGCCCATCGACGATCGGCATCGCGATGATCTCGGGCGTGTCGTAGGGATGCGCCTGGGTAATCTCCCGCGCCAACTCGGCAAATCGGTCAGTTGTCGTTTTTGCCAGACATAGCCATTCGTCCGCCTGCTCAATCTCGCCCCGCCATCGGTAGGTGCTCCGAATCGGGCCGAGAACCTGAACGCAGGCGGCCAGTCGACGCTCCACCAGCAGGCGCCCGAGCCGGTCCGCCGCTTCAGGCGAATCGATGCTGGTCACGGCCTGAAGATGGCCCATAAACCCCCCTGATCATTCGGTGGATGAGCAACGTACCCCACATCGGCCCGCACGGTCCACCGACAGATTGAGGGCGTGTCCACTGGATGTTCGATCGCTTCGCCCTGCCCGAACGCTTCGCGTCCGTACGGGCCCCCGCTCCCGATGCCCAGAAAACGTCCTGCCGTGTTGTCGTCGGTCCGGATAGAACACCGCTATGCCGCGTCCCCTGTTACCCGGGCACTACGTGCGGGGATCGGCTCGCCGGCCGTCGGTCCGATAACAGTCATACACACCACCCACCGTGCGTACAGCCGCGAGCACCGCGTCCAGTTGCGCCGGGCCGGCAACCTCGACCGTGAAACGGGCATGGACCGCTCTGTCCTCGGCCGTGATGGTCGATGCGGACCGAACGGTGGCCGACGCGTCCGACAGCATTTCGGTTATGTCAGCGAGCAGACCATATCGGTCAAAAGCCTCGACCGCGATCTCGGCGGGGAAGGTCACGCTCGCGCTGGGCACCCACGAGGTCACCACGGCCCGGCGCCGATCTCCACGGGCCTCCGCCGCGTTCGCGCATTGCCGCCGGTGCACCGAGACCGCGGGGCTGTGCGTGGTGGTGAATCCGACCACGTCGTCCCCTGGCAGGGGCAGACAACAGCGGGCAAGACGCACCGGGACGTCCGGCCGGCCGTCGACAGCGGCCAGGCCCGCCCAGGCCTGCGCATGGACGCGTCCCCGCGGCGGGCGCGGTGGCGACACCGCGGGCCGCGCCGAGGGCCGGTGGACACGGTCCGCGAACGGATCTGGATGATATGGCAGGCCAGCAGCGTCGTCCAGAACGGTCGCGCCGTCACGATTCGCACCGGCCACACCGGCCACACCGGCCACACCGGCACGGCGGCAGTGGCGGCAGTGGCGGCAGTGGCGGATCCCACCGGCTGGGAGCCGCTCAGGTGATCCGCCGCCGGCACGGCGGCGCTTACCGCCGATCCGCCAGGTGCGGTGGTGGCGGTGTCATGCCCGGTAACGGGGGACGTGGCGTCGGCGTCTCGCCGCTGGCGTGCCGTCCTGCGGCGGATCCGCACCCTGGCGCGGGAGGTCTTGACGAAGTCCAACCAGTCCTCGGACGGACTGGCGCTCGGCAGCCCAGAGCGCAGGATCTCCACCACGTCACCGTTACGCAACCGGGTGCGCAGGGGCACCAGCCTGCCGTTGACCCGAGCGCCGATAGCCCGATGCCCGAGCTCCGTGTGGACCGCGTAGGCCAGGTCGACCGGTGTCGATCGGGCCGGCAGAGCGATGATCCTGCCCTTGGGGGTGAAGATGAGAACCTCGTCCGAGTCGAGATCCGCCGACAGCGACTCGATAAACTCACCTGGGTCCTTCGCCTCGCCCTCCCAGTCAAGCAGGCTGTGCAGCCAGGCCAGGCCCTCCAGGCGAGCGCCGTCCGCGGACGGCCCGACCGGGCGCGCGATGATCCCGGTTTCCGCGAGGCGGTGCATAGCCTCCGTACGGATCTGGATATCGATGGGTTTGCCGGCCGAGTCCACAACGGTCGTATGCAGGGACTGGTACATGTTGAACTTGGGAGTGGCCACGAAGTCGCGTAGCCGGCCGGGTGCCGGCCGCCAGATGGCATGCACTTCCCCCAGCGCTTCATAACAGTCAGTGACAGAATCTACGAGAACCAGCACCCGGACGATGTCGTTGTAGTCACGCGCCTGGAAGCCGCGTTCCTGTGCCCGCTTGTAGATCGAGAAAAGGTGACTTGTCCTGACCGAGACCCTGGCATTGATGCGAGCATCCTCGAGACCACGCTGGAGCGTGCGGACAATCGCGCCAACCTGGCCGGACGCACGCTCCGCGGCGGTGAACTCGTCTACCATCCGCTGTATCCGCTCGTGTTCGCCGGGATGCAGGACGGCGAACGAACGATCCTCCAGTTCTCTTTTGATCACACTCACGCCGAGACGATGCGCCAGCGGCGCGAGGATCTCCAGCGTCACCCGGGCGATGCGCGCCTGCTTGGGGGGGGACTTGAAGCCGAGCGTCCGCATGTTGTGGAGGCGGTCGGCAATCTTGATGACAAGGACCCGGTAGTCCTTGGCGAGGGCAACGATGAGTTTGCGCAGGGTCTCGGCTTCAGCCGCGTCACCGAAACGCATCTTGTCGAGTTTGGTCACCCCGTCGACAATGTTGGCGACCTCAAGGCCGAAATCGGCGGCAGCGGCCTCGAGGGTGTAGCCGGTGTCCTCAACGGTGTCGTGCAGCAACGCCCCGACGATCGTGGTGGTGTCCACTCCGAGCTCGGCGAGGATCTGGGTTACCGCGAGCGGGTGGGTGATGTACGGGTCGCCGCTGTGTCTCTGCTGACCGGCGTGTTGCCGGTTCGCGACCTCATAGGCATGGACGATGAGGCCGATGTCGGCCTTGGCATGGTGCAGGCAGTGCGTATCGGTGATCTTCCGCAGCTCCGGCGGCACCGCGGGGGTGCCGCGGCCCGCTGCCATCCAGCGGGCGAGATGAGCCAGACGGGTGCTGGCCAGCCGGGCGGCCGCCAGCGTACGTGAGGTCTCTTCTCCCCCGCCAGCCTGCTCAGCAGTCCCGCCGACGCTTTCAGCGCCCCCGGCTGACCATCCCCCAGCGGAGCGTTCGATCCGCGCGGGCAACGCCGCGCCCTGCATACCGGCACCTACGATCTCGGCGTCCACAGCGCCCCCCTCAACAGATCTCCACGCCTAAGAGCGACCGGTGAGCCACATCAGGGCTGGCGACGACCGGTTGCCACGGCAACATCGATGTCCTACACGGGCAGACCGGTCCCCATCGACGGGAACCGGCACCCGGGCGGACGGCAGCATCATGATCAGCACCGTACGCCCGAGGTGACCCGATAGCAGTCGTACACGCCCTCGATGGATCGCACCGCATCCCGGATGTGTCCCAGGTGCTTCGCGTCCCCCATCTCGAAGGTGAAACGGCTGATCGCGATCTGGTCCCTGGTCGTCGTCACCGACGCGGACAAGATGTTGACATGGTGATTGGTCAGGACCCGTGTCACGTCGGACAGTAAACGGGCCCGGTCCAGCGCCTCGACCTGGATGACGACGAGGAACACCGAACCCGACGACGCGGCCCACTCGACCGCCACGGTCCGGTCGTGCGGATCGGCGCGCAGCGTCGCCAGGTTCGGGCAGTCGTGGCGATGCACGGACACGCCCTTGCCCCGGGTGACGAATCCTGTGATCGCATCCCCCGGCATGGGCATGCAACAGCGGGCGAGCTTCGCCCACACGTCCTCGGAACCGCTGACGACCACTCCTGGATCACCCACCGGCCGCCGCAGGGCCCGGGTCGGCAGCGCGGTCTCGGCGGCGTCCTCGGCCGCGCCCTCGGGGCCGCCGAGCGCGGCCACCAGCCGGGCCACCACGTTCTGCGCGCTGGCGGTCTTCTCGCCGATCGCGACATACAGCGCGGACACATCCGGGTAACGCATGTCCTTGGCCAGGCTGGGCAGCACGTCGCCGTTCATCAACCGGGTCAGCGGGAGGCCGTGCCGGCGCATCATCCGGGCGAGAGCGTCCCGGCCGGCGACGACAGCGTCCTCCCGCCGCTCCCGGGCGTGCCACTGACGGATCTTCGTACGTGCCCGGGAAGAGCGGACGAAGGTCAGCCAGTCCTCGCTCGGCCCGGCCGCATGCGCACGCGACGTGAAGATCGCTACGGTGTCCCCGTTGTCGAGGGAGGTGTCCAAAGCGGCGAGCCTGCCGTTGACTCGTGCGCCCACGCACTGATTACCGACGTCGGTGTGGACGGCATAGGCGAAGTCGACCGGGGTGGACCCCTCCGGCAACGCGATCACGTCACCCTTGGGGGTGAACACGAACACCTCGTCGGTGTGCAGGTCAAAGCGCAGGCTGTCGAGGAACTCGCCGGGCTGTGCGGTTTCCCGCTGCCAGTCGAGAATCTGCCGCAGCCAGGCGGTCTGGTCCTGGCCCGAGCCACCTCGGCGGGACCGCCCGCCCGCTTTCGACCCGCCGTCGGTAAACCCGAACGCCCGCGCCTTGGCCGTACCCGACGGCCGGGCCGCGACGCCGTCCTCCTTGTACTTCCAGTGCGCCGCGATCCCGTACTCGGCCCGGTTGTGCATCGCGTGGGTCCGGATCTGCAGCTCCACCGGCTTGCCGTCAGGCCCCATGACCGTCGTGTGCAGTGACTGGTACATGTTGAACTTGGGCATCGCGATGTAGTCCTTGAACCGGCCCGGGATGGGCTTCCAGTTCGCGTGCAGCGTGCCCAGCGACGCGTAGCAGTCACGGACGGAGTCGACCAGTACCCGAATTCCGACCAGGTCATGGATGTCGTCGAACGACCGGCCTCGCACCACCATTTTCTGGTAGATCGAATAATAGTGCTTGGGACGGCCGGTGACGACAGACTTGATCTTGGCTTCGTCCAGGTGGGCCAGTACCGCGGTCACCACACCGGTGATGTACGTATCCCTGCTCGGCGCGCGCTCGGCCACCAGACGGACGATCTCGTCGTAACGCTTCGGGTAGAGGGTCGCGAAAGCGAGATCCTCCAGCTCCCACTTGAGCGAGTTCATCCCCAGCCGGTGGGCCAGCGGAGCGTAGATCTCCAGCGTCTCCCTGGCTTTGCGCTCCTGTTTGTGTTCAGGCAGGAACCGCAGGGTCCGCATGTTGTGCAGCCGGGCGGCAAGTTTGATCACCAATGCCCGCGGGTCGCGGGCCATCGCGACCACCATGCGACGGATCGTCTCGGCCTGGGCCCCCTCACCGACCTTCACCCGGTGGAGCTTCATCACCGCGTCGAGAACATCCGCGACGTGGTCACCGAACTCGTCACGGATGCGGTCGAGGGTCATGTGGGCCTCGCCCACGGTGCCGTGCAGGAGCGCGGCGCACAGCGTCGGTGTGTCCATGCCGAGATCAGCGAGGATGCTGGCGACAGCTATGGGATGCGTCACATAGGGGTGCCCGGACAGGCGCACCTGACCGGCATGCACCCCGGCCGCGGTCTCGAACGCCCGCTGAACAGGACCGACATCCGCCCGGGGATGGTTGGCAAGCAAACCTCGCAGCACCGGATCCAACAGCGATGGTGAGGTCGCGCGATGTGACGCGAGCCTGGGGAAACGGCCGCGGACCCGGCGGGGCAGCGGCGGCGACTCGTGCCCCAGACGCGGGACCACCGGCGAGCCCTCGCCCGGACCGGAGTCCCCATGGTCGGCCAGAAGGGCAGCCTGACGCGCGGCGGCAGCTGGTGATCCACCGTCGGTCAGCGCGTCATCGACCTCCGATCGTGCCCGGTCGGCGCCTGCGCAACGCTCGTCTGTCGATGACGAATCGCGTGTCGATGACGAATCGCGCACGATTGTCACGCCGGGCTCGGACGCTCCAGTCACCATCGATGCTGCCTCGGGCACAATCTATTCCTACTTCCGCTAGGAGTGATGAAGCCACCGACGATGCGAGAAACCTGACCGCATCACCTTCGGCCCGACCAGCGGTCATCAGCTCACCAGGCGGATGCGAAAAACATGATCGCACCACCTCCGGCCAAACCAGGGACCTCTGCAGGTTAACGCTGCGTTGGGCGCCTGCCATCCGCAACTCCAGCCGGATACGGCCGGAGCGGACAAAGATCACAAAATTTCACACGATACGACTGGCCGTGCGCATCCATCACAGCCGTCAGGCGATCCGCTACACCTCCATGATCGATGAAATCGCAAGCGGCGCCAGCCGATCCCGCCCGGACAGGAACATGAGCTCCATCAACACGGCAAGCCCGGCAACCTCAGCGCCGCTCTGACGCACCAGCTCGGCAGTGGCGAGCGCGGTACCGCCCGTGGCCAGGACATCGTCGACGAGCAGCACCCGGTCACCGGGCCGGAATGCGTCGGTCTGCACCTCCAGCGTGGCGGTGCCGTACTCCAGATCGTAAGTCCTGCTGATCGTCTCACCGGGAAGCTTGCCCTGCTTGCGAATGGGAACCACACCGACCCCGAGACGGTAGGCAACCGGGGCCGCGAGCAAAAAACCGCGCGCCTCGATGGCCGCCACCACGGTAGCGCCGTGACCGTCGACGGTGTCAGCGAGCGCGTCGATGACCACCGCGAAGGCTGCTGGCGTCGTCAACAGCGGCGCGATGTCCTTGAAGATCACTCCGGGCTTGGGGAAGTCAGGAACGTCCCGGATGTGGGCGCGCAGCACATCCACGGCCCGAACCGGCGCGGGCCCGCCGGCCGAGGTGCCCGCGGGCGTGGGAGTTGATTCTTCGGTAGTCGTCACCGCCGCTTTTTACCGCCTGGACGGCCTTTCCGGCCAGAACGCCGGGCCTGCGCCGGACGGCGCGCCGCCGTGCCAGGCCGGCTGGACCGAGCCCCGGCCACGGCTGGCTCACGGTTGCCGAGGGGTTTCTCACGTTCACCTTCGACGGCCCCCTCGGTGCCGGTCATCTGCCGCGCCGCGCCGATCTCCGTCCCTCGCTCCGCTGCCGGCACGCCGGGATCGGCCCCGAGCGCCGCGCCGGCTCCCGTGACGACCTGGGCGCCCTTGGCCGATTCACGCAACGCCGATGCCCGGGACTTGGCCACCCGCGCGTCCAGCGCCCGGACCGCCGGCTCGTTCTTCTTCAGATCCACCAACAGCGGTGTCGCGACGAACAGCGAGGAGTAGGTGCCCGAGGCGATCCCGACGAACTGGGCGAGGGCAAGATCCTCCAACGTGCCGGCACCCAGCAGCCCGGCACCCACAAAAAGCAGTGAACCGACCGGTACCAGCGCGATGAAAGAGGTGTTGAGCGACCGCATCAACGTCTGGTTCAACGAGTCGTTGGTGGTCTCGGCGTAGGTACGCCGGCTGGCCGTACCCATCCCGGCGGTGTTCTCCCGGACCCGGTCAAAGACCACGACCGTGTCGTAGAGGGAGAATCCCAGGATGGTCAGCAGAGCGATCACCGTCGCGGGGGTGACCTGGAAACCTACCAGTGAATAGATCCCCATCGTGACGACAAGGTCGTGGATGAGCGCCGCCATGGCGGCGACCGCCATCTTCCACTCGAACCTGACAGACAGGTAGATCATAACCAGTGCCAGGAACACCGCGAGCCCCTGCAGCGCCTTGTTGGTGATGGTCGATCCCCAGGATGCGCCGACCGTCGAGATGTCGATACCGGTGTCCGGAACGGCGAAACGTTGCTGAATGGCGGCCTGGAGCTGGCCGGTCTGCGCGTCGGTCAGGGCCGGGGTCTGCAGCCGGATCTGGTGTGAGGTCTGGAGTTCCTGGATCACCGTGTCGGCGGGGTTGATCCCGACCGCGGACAGCGCCGCCTCAGCCTCCGCAACCGGCCGGCCGGCGGCGGGAAACTGGAACAGCGCGCCGCCCTTGAAGTCAATCCCGAGCGAGAACCCACGGATCGCCATGCTGGCGACACAGATCGTCAGAAGTACGGCGGAGACCAGATACCAGACCCTGCGCCGGCCGACGAACTCCACGTGGAACTCACTGCGGTAGAGCCTGCTGGCCCAGGACATCTCTACTCCTCCCGTCCCGTGCCGGCCGGACCCGACCGTGATGACTGAGAATCGGACGATCGCACATCAGCTGGCCGCCCGCCCGCTTTGCCCGGGGAGACCGGGGCCCGCTCACGCCGGGTCAGGCGTGCGGCTGTGGGCGAGCCGTCCTGGCCGTTGCCTGCGGCCGCCCTCGCGCCGAGCGCCGAGACCGTGAGCCCGGAGAACCGGCTGCTGGCGAACAGCGGCCTGCGGACGAGCAGGGAGACAACCGGTTTGGTGAAAATGAACATGATCAATACGTCGATCAACGTGGACAAGCCGAGGGTGAACGCGAATCCCCGGACGGACCCGATCGACAGAACGTACAGCACCGCGGCGGCCAGGAAGGAGACCGTGTCCGCGGACAGCATGGTCCGCCGGGCTGACGGCCACGCCCGGTCGACCGCCGCGCGAACACTGCGGTGGGCGCGGACCTCGTCCTTGATGCGCTCGAAATAGACGACGAACGAGTCCGCGGTGACACCGATGGACACGATCAGACCGGCGATACCGGCCAGGGTGAGAGTGAATCCGATCCATCTGCCGAGCAGCACCACGGCGGCGTAGACGAGGAGCCCGCTCACCGCCAGCGAGCTGATCACAACAATCCCGAGGGCCCGGTAGTACAGGAACGAGTACACGACGACCAGCAGCAGGCCTATGGCACCCGCCAGCAGACCGGCGTTGAGGGAGTCCTTGCCCAGGGTCGGGGATACCGACTCGGCGCTGGACTGCTCGAACGCCAGCGGCAGGGCACCGTAGCGCAGCACATTCGCAAGGTCCTGAGCGCTGGACTGGTTGAAGGAGCCCGATATCTGGGCGTCCCCGGCGATACGGTCGTTGGTGGTCGGCGCCGACTGGACCACGCCGTCCAGGACAATGGCCACCTGCTTGCCGATGGTCTCCTCGGTCAGCTTGGTGAACTTGTCCTGCCCGTCACGGGTGAAGCTGACGTTGACGATCCACTGGCCGGTGCTCACCGAGGCGGTACCACCGGAGCTGGCCAGCCCCGCCGTCGCCGATTTCACGTCGGTACCCACCACCTGGGCGGGCATGAGCAGGTATTTGACGGCACCGTTGCGGTCACAGGCCGCCACCCACTCCGACGGCTTCTCCGTGCTCGCCGTCCGGCTGCGCGCATCCGACGGCGCGCAGGTCAGGGCCTCAAACGTGGCGATGACGTCGGCCGGCGGCGTCGCCGCGGCGGCCTGCGCGGGATCGGCCGCCGGGGCCGGCGCGGGCGTGGCGGGCGTAGGTGCGGCCGGCGAGACAGCGGCTGCCGTAGCGGCTGGCTTGGCCGATGCCGCCTGCGCGAGCAGGCCGCTGCTCACGACATCCGACCGGGTGGTGGTGGATGCGGACGGCCTGGGAGCAACCGAGGCTGCCTTGGGAGTCGACGTGGCCGGCGGTGACGCCCCGGGCTGTGTGGTGGCTGCCGGGCCTGCGGACGGGACCGCGGCGGGCGTCTGGCTCGGCGCGCCGGTCTGATCCGGGGCCGGGGCCGGAGCCGGGGTAGGGGCCGGCGCGGGAACCGCGGACCCGGATGTGTAGACCTGCCGGAAACGCAGTTCCGCGGTCTGGCCCACCAGCGTGACGACATCGTTGCGTCCGCGGCCGGGGACCGAGATCTCGATCTGGGTGTTGTTCCGCTTGACCTCGGCCTCGGCGACGCCAAGACCGTTGACACGCTCGCGGATGATGTCGACGGCCTTGTCCACGGCCCCGCTGTCCACGCCCTTGCCCGGCTCGGTCGACCTGGGCGTGAGGATCACGCTCGTGCCGCCCTGTAGGTCGAGCCCGAGCTTGGGCGTCCAGGTGCCCGTCAGGGCCATGACGCCGTACAGCAACGCCAGCAGGCCGGAAAGGAGGCCGATGCGGGACCAGGCGGGGCGTGTGGCCTTACGCCGTGGCCCTGACCCTTGTGCCAACGGATGTCCCTTCGTCACGCGCCGGTGCGCTCACTTCACTGCCTGTCTGGCTGCTTACCTCAGTACCTGCTGCCTCAGTACCTGGTGGACCTGCCGGCCACCGCGAGCGGCGCCGGATCCATCGGTACCCCCGGCGATTGATGCCCCGGCGACAGGCAATGGACCATGCCGGCTCCGCCTTCAACCGGCTGAGCCAACAATGCAGGCCGCGCCCAAGCTATCGGAACGACTGCCAAAGCGGATGCGTTCCTATACCACGTTCAGCTGGAGCCTGCTTGGCAGGCTTCGGCAAGAGGACTGTCCGGCTCGCGCCGCCCAGGCGGCGCCCCGCGTCATCGCTGCTCGTCCATGGCCGCGCGACGCACGGGTACCCCGGCTCGTCGGTTGACGCCCAGTACAGAGCGTCTCCCGCCGCCGCCTCGCGACCCAGCCACCCAGCCACCCAGACGCCGCTCCCCGATCGAACGACGACTTCCGACACACGCCGTAGATCTTCATTCCGGCTCGCGGCGCCCGTCCGGTTTCCCCGGCCCTGGGGCGCTCTCGCTCCCCGGTGTGTCCCCGCTTGTGGGCAGATCTTTTTTGGTCATGTCGATGCTCGGCTCGGCCGGAGCTCGGTCGTCAGCCCCGCCGTCGCCCGTCGCACGGTGGTGATCCGGCTGGCCCTCGGCTGCCTCGCCCTCGGCTGCCTCACCGTCGGGCTGCGAGTCGTCATCCGGGGCGGAGACGACCCGCGCGATCGCCGCGCGAGCGAACCGGCACACGACCTCCGGCGCGACCTCCAACAGCACGTCGCCCTCGTCGACCTCGACCACGGTCGCGTAGAGTCCGGCCGTGGTCACCACCAGGGTGCCCGGCAGGAGCGACGCCAGCGTCTGCTGGTGCGCCCGTTGGCGGCGCCGCTGAGTCGACATAAAGAAAAAGACAAGCGCCACGATGAGGATCAGCGGCAGAAAACCACCGATCCCGCTCCCGCCGCCATCTTTGGCCACGGTCTGGGCGACCACCATTGCTTGCACGTCCACGTCCTCCCATGTTGTGCGGCCGATGCTACGTACCGGCCGCGGGCACGCGACGCGCAGGCCCCGAACGGGGTTCCTGGGAGCGTCCTAGCGCGCCTTCCAGGGGATCAAGGCCGAGATGGGTGAACGCGGCCGGAGTGGCGATCCGTCCGCGGGGGGTCCGGGCCAGCAGCCCGGCACGCACCAGAAACGGCTCGACGACCTCCTCGACCGTGTCCTGCTCCTCCCCCACCGCCACGGCCAGCGTGGCCAGGCCGACCGGACCCCCACCGAATCGGCGTACCAGAGCCTCCAGCACCGCCCGGTCAAGCCGGTCCAAGCCGAGCGCGTCCACGTCATAGACACGCAGTGCGGCCTGAGCGACCTCACGGGTGACGATCCCGTCCGCCCGCACCTCGGCATAGTCACGGACCCGGCGTAGCAGCCGGTTGGCGATCCGCGGCGTCCCTCGCGACCGCCCGGCGACCTCGGTGGCGCCGTCGCCGGTCAGCCTCACCCCGAGCAGCCTGGCCGACCGGGTCAGCACGCTGGTCAGTTCATCGGGATCGTAGAAGTCCATATGGGCGGTGAAGCCGAACCGGTCGCGCAGCGGGCCGGTGAGAAGGCCCGACCGCGTGGTCGCGCCGACCAGGGTGAACGGAGCGAGGTCCAGCGGAATCGCGGTCGCGCCGGGGCCCTTGCCAAGCACGACGTCGACCCGGAAATCCTCCATCGCGGCGTACAGCAGTTCCTCCGCCGGCCGCGCGATCCGATGGATCTCATCCAGGAACAGCACGTCGCCCGGAGCGAGCGCGGTGAGGATCGCGACAAGATCTCCCGCGCGTTCGACCGCCGGGCCGCTGGTCACGCGCAACGGGACCGCCAGCTCCCGCGCAATGATCATCGCAAGGCTGGTCTTGCCCAGCCCAGGCGGCCCGGACAACAGGACATGATCGGGCGGACGCGCACGGGCGCGCGCCCCCTCCAGCATGATTGTCAGTTGTTCGCGCACCTTCTGCTGGCCGATGAACTCCGCCAGGCTGCCCGGCCGCAGACCGGCCTCGAAGGCTCGTTCCTCCGGCTCGGCCACCGGCGAGACCAGGCCATCGGCGTCCATCGGCTGCCTCATCGGGGCCGCAGAGCGGCCAGCGCCCGGCGCAACAGCACGGCCACGGTGTCCGGCGCCTGGTCGTCACCGGCAGCGCCGGCGGCACCGGCAGCACCGGCATCGCCTGGCTCGCTGCCGTCGGCGCTGCCGGCGCGCACCACGGCCAGCGCGTCCTCGGCCTCCCGCGCGGTATAGCCGAGCCCGAGCAACGCCAGACGGACCTGTTCACCGACGGCGGCCCGGGATCGGCCAGCCGGTGCCGGCACGCCGCCGTGCGGGCCGGCATCGGCGTTCGTGCCAGCGTTGCCAGCCTGGGCCGGCACCGCTGCCGGTGCGCCAAGGCGGTCCTTGAGATCGAGGACGATGCGCTGCGCGCCCTTGCGGCCGATGCCGGGCACCTTCGTCAGCGCGGTGAGATCCTCGGCCGCGACCGCCCGGCGCACCCCGTCGGGGCTGTGAACGCCGAGCACGGCCTGAGCGAGCCTGGGACCGACCCCGGAAGCGCTCTGCAGGGTTTCGAAGACGTCACGTTCGTCGGCGTCGACGAAGCCGTAGAGGGTGAGTTCCGTCTCCCGGACAACAAGGGTGGTGACCAGATGCGCATCCTGCCCCACCCGAAGTCGCGACAGGGTCGCGGGGGTGCACTGTACCAACAGCCCGACCCCGCCGACCTCGACGACGGCCGCTTCGAGCGACAGGGCCGCCACCGTGCCCGAAACAGAGGCAATCATCGACCAGGCTCCTTCCCGACGGCCTGGCCGCCATGGGCCGCCGCTCGCATCCGGGCCAGCGCCGGGCCACGCCACAGATGGCACAGGGCAAGGGCCAGCGCGTCCGCCGCGTCCGCCGGACGCGGCGGGTCGGGCAGCTTCAACAGGCGGCTCACCATAAACGTGACCTGGGCTTTGTCCGCCCGGCCGCTGCCGCTGACCGCCGCCTTCACCTCACTGGGCGTGTACAGTGCCACCGGCAGGCCCCGCCTGGCTGCGGCGACGATGGCCACCGCCCCGGCCTGCGCGGTACCCATGACCGTCCGCACATTGGCCTGGCTGAACACCCGCTCGACCGCGACCGCGTCGGGGTTGTGACGGCTGATCCATTCCTCCACGCCCCGCTCGAGTGCGCACAGCCGCGCGGCAACGTCGTCGGTGGCCGGTGTGCGCAGTACTCCGACCGCGACCAGCGAGGCGCTCCGGCCGGGGCCGCCGTCAACCACACCGAGACCACAGCGCGTGAGCCCCGGATCGACACCCAGCACCAGCACCAGCACCCTCCCCGCTGGCCGGTCCGCGGACCAGCCGTCTTGAACGCAGCCACCGTCGGGCATTGTGGCCCCGGCAGCGCCCGCCACGATCGCGACACGCCCGAACGCCCGTTCGAGCTGCCCCGATCGTACTTTCGGCCGGCGGGGCACGGCCGAGCGGGGTGGCCGGCAACCGCTCCGGGCGTCGCGAAGCGTGCGGGCCGCTCGACAGGCGGCGAGGAGCACCCCCGTCAGGCCGATACCAGTTCCATGATCTCATCGGAGATGTCGGCGTTGAACCAGACGTTCTGGACATCGTCGAGGTCCTCCACGGCCTCGACGAGCTTGAGGACCTTGCGCGCGGATTCCTCGTCCAGGGACACGCTGACGCTCGGCAGCCACGACAGGTCCGCCGAGGAGACCACGAGTGCCGCGCCCAGCGCGGCGACGCGCACCGCGTTGAGGTCCGTCGCCTCCGAAACGACCTCGAAGGCGTCACCCAGCTCGTTGACCTCCTCGGCGCCGGCATCGAGGACGGCGGTGAGGACGTCGTCCTCGCTCAGGCCGGGCGTCTTGGGGACCAGGACCACCCCCTTACGGTTGAACAGGTACGACACCGAACCGGGATCAGCGACGCTGCCGCCGTTCCGCGTGATCGCGACCCGGACGTCGGAGGCCGCCCGGTTGCGGTTGTCGGTGAGGCACTCAACCAGGATGGCCACGCCACTCGGCCCGTACGCCTCGTAGATGATCTCTTCGTAACTGACGCCGCCGGCAAGCTCCCCCGAACCACGCTTGACGGCCCGGTCGATGTTGTCGTTCGGTACCGACTGCGACTTGGCCTTCGCGATGGCGTCCGCCAGCGTCGGGTTCCCCGCCGGGTCTCCGCCGCCGGTCTTCGCCGCCACCTCGACAGATTTGATCAACTTGGCGAACAGCTTGCCGCGGCGCGCATCGACGACCGCCTTCTTGTGCTTCGTGGTCGCCCACTTGGAGTGACCGCTCATGCTCTGCCCCTCACCTGTACTGGCCCCGCCTTCCACGATTGCGTGCGACAACGTCGACAAACAGCTGGTGAATCCGGATATCACCGGTCAGTTCCGGGTGGAACGCGGTCGCCAACAGACTGCCCTGGCGGACCGCGACAATCCTGTCACCGACCTGGCCGAGAACCTCGACTTCATCCCCGACCTTCTCCACCCACGGTGCCCGGATGAAAACCGCCCGAACCGGGCCGCCAGCAACACCGATAAGATCGATATCTGCCTCGAACGAGTCCACCTGACGGCCGAACGCATTGCGCCGCACAACGACGTCCAAGCCCGCGAGCAGCGGCTGGCCGGGAGGCGCGTCCAAGACCTCCCGAGCCAGCAGGATCATGCCCGCGCATGACCCAAAAACCGGCAGCCCAGCCGCGACCGCCAGGCGCAAGGGCTCCAGCAGATCGAACACACGCAGCAACCGGCCGATCGCGGTGGACTCCCCACCGGGCAGGACCAGCCCGTCCACAGCGCTCAGCTCAGCCGCGTGGCGGACCTCCAGCGGATGAGCGCCGGCCGCGCCGAGCGCCCGGACATGCTCACGGACATCACCTTGCAGGGCAAGCACACCCACCCGGACCGGCACCGCCGGGGTGACCATGCCGAAATCGCTCACCAGCCGCGATCGGCGAACCTGGCCGCGGGCTCCAGCTCGCCGGCGCTGATGCCGACCATCGCCTCCCCGAGCCCACGCGAGACCTTCACCAGGACGTCCGCATGGTTGTACATAGTGGTAGCCTCGACGATCGCCCGCGCGCGCCGCGCTGGATCGCCGGACTTGAAGATACCCGAGCCGACGAACACACCGTCGGCACCCAGCTGCATCATCAGCGCGGCATCCGCGGGAGTGGCGATACCGCCGGCGGTGAACAGCACGAGCGGGAGTTTTCCCAGCCGGGCGACCTCGGCCACAAGCTCGTAGGGAGCGCGTAGCTCCTTGGCCGCGGCAAACAGCTCGGCTGGGTCAAGAACGGACAGCCGGGCGATCTCCGCTCTGATCGTACGCATGTGCACGACCGCGTTGGACACCTCACCGGTGCCCGCCTCGCCCTTGGACCGGATCATCGCCGCGCCCTCGCCGATACGGCGCAGCGCCTCCCCCAGGTTGGTGGCGCCGCAGACGAACGGAACGGTGAACCGCCATTTGTCGATGTGATGGTGTGGATCGGCGGGAGTGAGGACCTCGGACTCGTCGATGTAGTCGACTCCCAGCTCCTGGAGCACCTGGGCCTCGACGAAGTGGCCGATACGGGCCTTGGCCATGACCGGGATCGACACCGCCCCGATGATCTGCTCGATCATCTCCGGGTCGCTCATGCGAGCCACGCCGCCCTGCGCGCGGATGTCAGCCGGCACCCGCTCCAAGGCCATCACCGCGACCGCGCCGGCGTCCTCGGCGATTCTCGCCTGATCGGCGGTGACCACATCCATGATCACACCGCCTTTGAGCATCTCCGCCATGCCGCGCTTGACGCGGGCCGTTCCCACCTGGGTACCGGCGGGAGCGGGAGACTCGGCCGCTCGTGCGTGCCCGTCGTCCGGCTGCGCAGGCTCGGGTGCGGTCAGGCCATCGGACATGGCTCGCCTCTCTGTGTCTCTGGTGTCTCTGTACACGGATCCGTCTGGGACAAGCGCCCTCGCCCACGCGCAACTCCGGCAAACCCGGACGGCCGCTTACCAGGGACCGTGCGGGATACGCGAATTCGCACCGGACGGGGACCTCCTATGGTACGGCCGAAGTAGCGGCCGCATCCCACCCGGACCTCCCCCACACGGCAGACTTAGAGCGCCCGGCAAT
>NZ_CAKJTP010000044.1:23578-29486 GCF_917627335.1 Protofrankia sp. CiT1
GTCATATCACCATTCAACGTACCGTCACCGGTATTTTTCTCGTCACCGTCGTTCTTCCCGTCTCCGCCGCCGCGCGGCGGGAGGGCGTCGTCGATCTCGAAGTAGGCGGGCAGCTGCCCGCGCCCGGCCAGTCGCAGCACCCGGACCAGCCGCCTGCCCCGCAAGGCCCGTACATCACGAACCGCGTCGTTGTACAGCTGGCGGGCGAGGGCCACCCGCGCCGCGGCGACGTCCACCGCATGCAGAGCGTCGGGCGCGCGATCGGCTGTCGCGGCGACAGCGGGTGACCGCAGTGCCCGGCTGAGATTGTTCTCCACCGCTTCGGCGTCGTCCAGCGGGCTGTCAGCGGCGAGGACCGCCTGGGCCGCCCGCGTCCGGGCGGCCGCCGCGCCCAGTTCCGTCAGCTCGCACTGCCGGGCGAGTTCCCCAGCCGCGGCTACCCGCAGCGCCAACTGGCTGGTCAGACCCGCACGGGCGTCGGTGACCCGGACAGCGAGACGGTCCAGACGGCTCGCGAGCCAGGTGAGGTAGGTGGCGATCAGAACAATGACCACGACCGTGAGGACGACTAGGAGCACCTCGCGCAGCGTAGTCAACGGCGAATGATCTCGCGCCGGGGGGCTTGACTCCGATCAAGCAGAATGGCGCATCGTTTCAGAATCAGGACTCACCGCCACCGACACGGGCACGTCACCGGCAACCATCTCATACACCCCGGCAATACGTTTCGCTATCGCCGGCCAGTCGTAGGCGGCCACCACCGCACGGCCCCGCTCGGCGAGGCGGTTGCGCTCAGCCTGATCGGCCAGCAGCTCGGCAAGCGTGTGGGCGAGCCCTGCCGCATCCCCAGCTGGGAACAGCCGGCCAGCCTGGCCGTCATCGAGAACGCGGCGGAAGGCGTCAATGTCGCTGGCCACCACCGGTGTGCCGGCGGCCATCGCCTCCAGCAGGACGATGCCGAAACTCTCCTGCCCGGTGTTCGGCGCGCAGTAGACCTCCCCGGAACGGAACACCCGGGGTTTGTCCGCGTCGGAGACCAGGCCGAGCAACCGCACCCGCTCCCGCAGGCCCGGGTCAACCCGATCGAGTACCGCCTCCCCGTCGCCTGGGCCAGCGACCAGCAGGCGCGCCTGCCCGCACCGCGCCACCAGGGCCGGCAACGCCGCCAGCAGCACGTCCAGGCCCTTGCGGGGCTCGTCGATACGCCCCAGGAAGACCACGGTCGCGTCACCCGGTGGACGGGTGGGCAGCGGCGTGGCGTCCCGGAAGGCGTCCACCGCCACACCGTTGGGAATGAGGAGCGCGTCCGCGCCGAGATGTTCGACGATCGTTCGCCTGGCCGCCTCGGACACCGCGATCCGCGCCCGGATCTTCTCCATCGAGGGCTGCAACGCGCCGTGAGCGGCCGTAAGAATCTTCGAACGCGGGTTGGACGTGTGGAACGTGGCGACAATGGGACCATCGGCAAGCATGCACGTGAGCAGGCTGACGCTGGGTGCCGTGGGCTCGTGGACGTGCAGCACGTCGAAATCGTGCTCCCGCAGCCACCTGCGCACGCGGGCCGCTGACACCGGCCCCATCAGCAGCCGGGCGACCGAGCCGTTGTAGGGCACCGGCACCGCGTGGCCCGCGTCCACGGCGTACGGCGGCAGGGTGCTCTCGTTGTTCACCGGAGTGATGACCGAGACGTCGTGGCCCAGGCTGATAAGGGTCTCGGCAAGGTCCCGCACGTGCACCTGCACCCCCCCGGGCACATCCCAGGTGTAGGGACACGCGAGACCGATCTTCATGTTCCCGCTCCGGTCGCCGCCGGGCCGGCCGATCCCGGCTTTCCCCCAGGCTCGGCCCGCTCAGCCCGCTCAGCCCGCTCAGCCCGCTCGGACCGCTCGGCCGGCTCGGACCGCTCAGCCCGCTCAGCCGGCTCGTCCCGCCAGATGCGCTGGAGCATGTGCCAGTCCTCGGGGTGGGCCGCGATGCCCTCGGCGAAGGCGTCCGCCAGCGCCTGTGTCATGCGCGGCACGTCGGTGTGCGGCACGGCCGGGTGGATGCGCACACCCCAGCCGGCCGGGTCGAACCAGAGGGTGGCCGGCAGCAGCGTCGCCCCGGTCCGCAGCGCGAGGGCGGCCGGCCCCGGCGGCATCGTGGCCGTCGCTCCGAAGAAGGTGACCGGAACGCCGTCCGCGGACAGATCGCGATCGGCCAGCAGGCACACCGTGCCACCCGCGTGCAGACGGTCCGCCAGCAGGTCAAAAGGTGGTTGCTCACCACCGGTGAGCGGGATGACCTCCATGCCGAGCGCGGAGCGGAACCGCACGAACCGATCGAACAGCGAGGCCGGTTCCACCCGCTCCGCGACCGTCGTGAACGGCTCCCCGTTCGCGGCCAGCCACGCGCCGGCATGTTCCCAGTTGCCCATGTGCGGCAGCGCGGCGATGGTGCCCTGGCCAGACGCCAGGGCCGCACGCAGCCGAGGCTCCGCCAGCATGCGCATGCCGTTGATGATCCGCTCACGCGGCATGTCCTGCAGGCGGAAGACCTCCAGCCAGTAGCGGGCGTAGGAACGCATCGCGGCCCGGGTGAGCTGGTCAAGGTCGGTGCCGGGCGGGACGGTTCGCGCCAGGTTTGACCGCAGCCGGCGGGCTCCCCGGCCGTCCCGGCGCACGGCGGCGTCGGCCGCCATGGCGAACGCCCGCGCGGCAGCGCGCTCGGGCAGCACACGCACGACCCGCCAGCCGGTCGCGTAGGCAAGGTCCGTCATCCGGGCACGGGCGATCGTCAACGCGGGCCGTCCCGTCACGTCAGTGGGCGCGCATGGCCGCGGACGGCCCGACCGGCGGCTGGGCCGCCCCCACGCCAGCGCCAGCGCCCTGATCGTGCCTCAGGTACTGCCGGCGGACGTAGATGATCCGCTGCACCACCGTCAGCACTGTGGCGGCAGCCAGGAACCACAGTGCGGCCGGCAGCAGATACGGCACGCCCAGGCCGTAGAGGCCAGCGGCGACCAGGACAACCAGGAGCCGCTCGCCGCGTTCGGCGAAGCCGACGTCGCAGCGCAGTCCCAGCCCTTCCGCCCGAGCCTTGACGTATGAGATGACCGAACCGGCGATCAGGCAGATCAGCGAGGCGACGCACAACGGCATCGAATCGCCGTCACCGGCATACCAGATGATCAGTGAACCGAAGATGGCACCGTCACCGATCCGGTCGGAGGTGGAATCCAGGAAGGCGCCCCAGCGCGAGGAGATCCCGCGGGCGCGGGCGATGAGCCCGTCGATGAGGTCGGAGAAGGCGAACAGCGCGATGACGACGGTGCCGACGAAGAAGACCCCACGGGTGAAGAAACCCAGCGCCCCACCGACCACGCCGATGGTGCCCACGATCGTCACGGCGTCTGGTGACACCCGCGACCGGGCCAACCGCTCACCCAGAGGATCAAGCACGCGCTGGATCTGCGGCCGTGCCTTGCTAGCGAGCATGTCCGTCCCGTCCCATACGTCCGCCACTGCTGGTTCACAGTACCGCCGGCACGGTCGGCAACCGTCACCTCATTCGGCCGACACGGGTTGTTCACACACCCGTCAAGGGGGAACCTGTTCCTGAAGGGCTTGGTAATCCGTTCAGCAGCCGTCCACTGGTTTCTCACCTTCCCACCCACCCAGTGGCCATGTCACACCGGGGAGGAGCGGGTGAAGCCAACAACGACACGCGAGGCCCGTCCCGATCATCGACACGACACCGGCGTACGCAACATCGTCCTTGTCGGTCACACCGGCGCGGGCAAGAGCGCACTCGCCGAGAACCTGCTGATCGCCGCGAACGGCGGCGGGGCAGCAGCCGGCCACGCCACCAGCACCCGACATACCGATCATGATGACGGTGAGAGCCGGCAGCGCACGATCAGCCTGACCGTGCTGTCCACGATGCATCGGGGGCTACGGATCAACCTGCTTGACACGCCGGGGCTCGCCGATTTCATCGGGGACCTGCGCGCCGGCCTGCGCGGGGCTGACGCGGCGCTGTTCGTGGTCAGCGCGCTCGACGGAGTCGACGGCTTCACGCGCCTGCTCTGGGACGAATGCGCCGCCGCCGCGATGCCCCGCGCGATCGCGATCACCAGGCTCGACCGCCCGCGGGCTGACTTCACCTCGGCCCTCATCAACTGCCAGGAGATGTTCGGCGCGGGTGTGCTCCCGCTCTACCTGCCGGTGGTGAGCCGGTCGCGGCCCACCGAGCCCACGCCGGACGGCCAGCGTCACCGGCTGGTGGACCTGCTGGCGCAGGCCGGCATCGACGACACCGACGGGGGCACAGACACGGACACGGACGGGGACGGGGACGGGGATGGTTGGCCCGGAAGGGCTGCCGCCGCCCGCAACGCTCTGATCGAAGGGATCATCGCCGAGAGCGAGGACGAGTCCCTGCTCGACCAGTACCTGGCCGGCACAGCGCTTCCGACGAAACTGCTGCTCGACGATTTGGAGACGGCGGTCGCTCGGGGGCGTTTCCATCCGGTCGTGGCGACGGCGGGGAGCGGGCCCGGCGCACCTGGCGTCACAGAACTGCTGGACCTCTTCACGCGGGCGTTCCCGTCTCCGTTCGAGCATCCCGTACCGGCTGCCAGCCGGCCGGACGGATCGTCCTGCCCGGTCCCGTCGGGCGGCCCTGACGGTCCGCTGGCGGCCGAGGTCATCAGGACAACGACCGACCCGTATGTCGGGCGCGTCTGCCTGGTCCGGGTGTTCTCCGGCACGCTGCGCCCGGACACACCCGTGCATGTCTGCGGGCACGGCCGGGCCGAACGGGGTCATCCCGACCACGACGAGGACATGAAGATCGGCGCAATCTCCCATCCCATGGGCCGATCCGCGCAGCAGTTCGTCGAGATGTGCCAGGCCGGCGATATCTGCGCCGTCTCCAAGCTCACAACCGCGGAAACCGGGGACACCCTGTCGAGCCCGGACGCTCCCATCCTGTTCGAGGCCTGGCGCATGCCCGAACCGCAGCTGCCCATGGCGATCCGCGCGCGGACGAAGAGCTCCGAGGACAAGCTGTCCACCGCGCTCGCCCAGATCAGCGCCGAGGACCCGAGCGTGACCGTGGAGCACAACGCGGAGACCGGACAGCTCGTCCTGTGGTGCATGGGCGAGGCCCACGGCGATATGATCATTGACCGGCTCGAGAACCGTTACGGCGTGGCAGTCGACCGGATGCCGATACGGGTGCCCATGCGGGAGACCCTGCGCGGACCAGCCCGGGGAACGGGCCGGCATGTCAAACAGTCCGGCGGCCATGGCCAGTATGCGATCTGTCATATCGAGGTGGAGCCGTTGGCGGCCGGTTCCGGGCGGGAGTTCTGTGACGAGGTGGTCGGTGGCGCTGTCCCGCGCCAGTTCGTCCCGTCAGTGGAGAAAGGCGTGTGGCGCCAGTTCGATCTCGGGGTGGCCGCCGGCTTCCCGCTTGTCGACCTTCGGGTTCGCCTGCTGGACGGCAAGGCGCACTCCGTGGACTCCTCCGACGTCGCCTTCCAGGCCGCGGGTGCGCTGGCGTTGAAGGACGCCGCTCGGGCCGCCGGGATTCTGCTGCTCGAACCTGTGCTCTCCGTCTGCGTGCTCACGCCCGATGAGCATGTCGGCCCGGTCACCAGCGACCTGGCGGCACGACGTGGCCGGGTTGTCGGGATCGCGCCGGCCAGCGACACGGCGCAGGCCGGCGCCGGGGGCAGGAACCGTACGATGATCAGAGCCGAGGTGCCTGAGACGGAGATGCTCAGGTACGCCGTTGACATCCGTTCGCTGACCCAGGGCATCGGGACGTTCTCCCGAAACCATCTGCGGTACGAACCGATGCCTGATCACCTCGCGGCCGAGTACCTCGCCGCCCGAGCGGCCGAGTGACCGTCCCCTGGTTG
>NZ_CAKJTP010000044.1:30071-32370 GCF_917627335.1 Protofrankia sp. CiT1
CGGGTCTGGCTGAGGAGCGCGGGCAGCACCCTGGTGCCGCCGACCACCGGCATGAAGTTCGTATCCCCGCCCCAACGCGGCACGACGTGCTGGTGAACGTGCTCGGCGATCCCGGCGCCCGCGACTACACCGAGGTTCATCCCGACGTTGAAACCGTGCGCGCCGCTGGCTCGCCGCAGAGCCCGCAGCGCGTGCTGCGTGAACAGGGCCATCTCCGTGGTCTCAGCGTCCAGGAGATCAGCGTAGTCAGCGATGTGGCGGTACGGAACGATCATGATGTGCCCGGAGTTGTACGGGTAGAGGTTGAGGACGGCATACACAACGTCGCCCCGCGCGACGACGAGTCCTTCCTCGTCCGGCATGGCCGGGATGACACAGAACGGGCAGGATCCACCGGTAGGCCTGCCCTCGCCTTTGATATAGGCCATCCGGTGCGGCGTGTACAGCCGGCGGAAGCCGTCCGGACTACCGACCCCAGCCTGCGGCTCCAGCGGGACGCCATCCGGCGTGGTTGACGTCATACCCACAAACTGCCCGTTTCCCGCGCGCGACCGAGCTGCGGGACCGGAGAGGATCGACCTGGCTGACACGTCACTGGCGCGGCCTCCCGACACGTCCGGAACCTGAGTTCGGGCTGGCTACGGCGGCCTGTAGCCGATGCCACCGCGACCCGCGCCCAGCGTACTGACGCCCATCTGTATATGCCCAGCCGGATGCAACGTCAGAAGACCCGGCAGCACTCCCCGGCGGCACTCACTGCGCGCCCAGACAAGCGCGCCCGGACAAGTAGAAGAGAGGTTGACGGCGTGGGGGGGTCGCCGCCAACCTCTGCCAAGAGCATAAACGGTCTCCGGACATCATGCCGACACTATGACCGGAATCATTCGGCGTGTCGCCAGCGGCGTGGACCCGTCACCACGGGTTCCAGACAGTGTGGCGATCGGCATATTCGCAGGCCACAGCGTATTTGCGGGCCTCAACGGATTCGGATTGTTGGCAGCCAGTCCCTCCGGAGTGGACGTAGGGCGGATGTTATGTTCACAACTGCTTCGCACTTTCTCCACAAGGCACAACCACACCCCGGCGACGTTGGCGACAAAAACGCAGGCAGCGGGGCTGGGGACGGACGATGGCAGCGCCCCGGCGCGCCACCCTCGACGGCGCGTCGAGAAACGCGCCCACCGCCCGTCGGCAGGGAAACAGGCTAAGAGCGCCCGGCAATAGGGGACGCGGCGTCGCGGGGCTGGGGTACGCACCTCGCATCGTTGTCGTCGGTCGCCACCCAACACCAGGGTGGCTCTCTCCTCCGCCTTGCGATGCACGCACCCCAGCCCCGCTCCTTGATCCACGCCCCTATTGCCGGGCGCTCTAGCTGTCGCCGTCCGCGACATCCCCGAGCCTGGACAGGTCGTGGACGACGATTCGCCGATAGCGGGTGCTGAGTATGCCGGCACTCCGCAGCTCCGCGAGCGCCTTGTGCGCGCTGGGCTCGCCAGCGCCGATCAGCCCACCGATCTCGGGCTGGGTCAGCACACCGATCGAGATACCGTCAGCGACCGGCGTGCCGTGCAGGTAGGCGAGCTCGACCAGGACACGCGCCAGCCGGATCTTCACATGGTCGCCGTAGTCGACCCTGCGCCGTGTCGACCAGCGCAGCTTCGCCGCCATCGCGCGGTTCATCTCCGCCGCCATCATCGGGTTGCCGACCAGGAACTGCTCCATGTCGACCGAGCTGATCCGGCGTGCGGTCACCGCGCCGCCAGCGGTCACCGTGGCGGAACGGGGCTCACCGTCCATAGCCGCGATCTCACCGACGACATCTCCACCGACACGGACGGCAAGCAGTGCCCGGACGCCGTGCGGGGTCACTCCGGTGACTTTGCACACGCCGTCAAGCAGGATGAACAGATCCCGGTCCAGGTCACCTTCAATAATCAGAGTTGTCCCGCTGGCATACCGAACGAACTGCCCGAGCTCCAGCAACGCACCCCGTAGCCGCTGGTCCAACCGCCCAAGGAAGGTGTGCGCGGGCCAGTCACGGCCGTACCGAGGCTCGTCCGGGCCCGCGCCGTCCCCGCCGTTCACCATCCCGATTCCCACTCCGCCGGTACCCACCCGAGCTCTTTCATGGAGCGGGGTGACCATCCCCGTCGTATCCATGGCAGGTATCGCCTCCCCAGGCACAAACATGGTTCGCCCCCCGCGCTCCGTACTTCCGACGACCGGCTCTTCCGTGCTCCGCCCGACCTCGTGCCCTGCCTTCAACAGTCGGCCCCCCGATTAGTCGATCCAGCGAAAC
>NZ_CAKJTP010000044.1:32754-34796 GCF_917627335.1 Protofrankia sp. CiT1
GGCTCCCTGATCGAACGACGGCTTCCAGAACACGCCGCAGTGCCACCGAGCGCGGAACAACCGCGATCACGCATATGGCGGACACCGGGTGCCCGCTGACCCACAATGATCGACAAAGGCCGACGAGTGGCGAAAGTACCTGTGGGCGTACGTGGTTTCGAACCACGGACCTCTGCCGTGTGAAGGCAGCGCTCTACCACTGAGCTATACGCCCGGAAGACGTCTGAAGCTTACTACGCCGCCGCGGGGATGCCGCGAGGGGGCGGCCGGATCGAGGGCGATGCCCCGGGTCCGGGCCCGGCTGTGGCGAGGCCGACGGTCCACGCGGAAGCGTCCCGCGATGTCGACGACGTTAGGTCTTGCGGAATGGGGTCTCGTCGGTCACGATCCGGACACAACTCACCTCGATTGGGACGAGGAGGAGAGGGGTAGACCTCCCCTGACGCACACTGCAACAGCAGCGATCAAACACGAAGGGTAATCGACCTACGGGGGGTGTGCCACATGGCGCGAACCGACGCACGCGGCCACGGACGCCGCACACCGTGGCCTCCATCAGCCAGTCTCGGCCTGCACACCCGCGCTATGTCGGGCAAGTCTCCCGAACCGGCGTAACGGATGTTCAAGTCGCATAACCTTGTTTCCAACGAGCCTCAAAGAGGGAACTATCTCGTTACACGGGTGCTCGCCCGCACCACCGCAGCACTGAGAGGCCGCCCGATGACAATTCGCCACGATTCCATCACAGCAGAGCTCGCACTTCGGCTCGTCGTTCCCGGTGGAGCGCCCGTCCCAGTCGCGGCGACGATGCGCTATGAACCGGCGGACCCGTACGCGGTCAGCATCGGGTTCCGTACGGGCGCGGACGAGGTTGTCGAGTGGACGTTCGCCCGGCAGCTGCTCAGCGACGGTGTCCGGCGCCCGGCCGGCGACGGAGACGTTCAGGTCTGGCCAGCGGCCCAGTCCGGCGGACGGATCGTCTGTCTCTCCCTGTCCAGCCCGTCGGGCCACGCGTTGTTCGAGATGCCGCGCTCGGAGGTGTTGTCATTCCTGCGCCGCACCTACTCGGTGGTGCCGCTCGGCGGGGAAAGCGACATCGTCGACCTGGACGCGGAGCTTGCGCTGCTCATCTGGGGCGGCTCTCAGACCTGACATCGCCAGGGCGGCTACCAAGAGCGACCGGCAGCACGACCAGCGCCATGTCCGCGCGGCCTTCAGCCTGTTGGATCCCTGACGTCGCCGGGGCGGGCAGCTGTCCCGGCGACGTCCCAGTCAGGACTCTCGTTTCCGCTGCGGGCGGCCAGTTCGAAGTCACACACCGTGAGAATTGCGTCGCAAAACATGACTTCGCCGCAGTGGGGCGGCCGATGTCGCCACGCCCGCGGATCGCACGCACCGCGGCCCTTTCGGCAGGCTGGAGACACCCCCGCCGGCCCCGCTACCCGAGCCGGCCCCGCCCCCGTGCCACGCATCACCTACCAGACCTACCAGCACCGCCGGGCTGGGTGGCCAAGCCACCTGCCACAAGCACAACCGGGCACGACCGGCGAGCGCGCGCTGGACTCTGACACAGAAACCGCACATCGCCGACACATCGCACGGCGGTTCATTCGACGCTTCGCTCATCGTCCGCTAGAGTGCTAGCTGCACCGCCGAACAGCGGGGCGCGCGGACGTGGCTCAGCTGGTAGAGCATCACCTTGCCAAGGTGAGGGTCGCGGGTTCGAATCCCGTCGTCCGCTCGAGACTGTGAGAGGTCAGAGGTCAAGCTGGTTCCGGCCTCCTCCCGGCGGAGTGGCCGAGTGGCTTAGGCAAGGGCCTGCAAAGCCCTGTACGCGGGTTCGATTCCCGCCTCCGCCTCCGCAACAATCTCGAACAAACTGGGGCGATTAGCTCAGTGGGAGAGCGCTACCTTGACACGGTAGAGGTCACTGGTTCAATCCCAGTATCGCCCACCCCTCCAAGTACGCTGCGGCGTAACGGAAATGGCCATCCTGGGCTGGGTGGCCATCCTCATGACGCGCACCACGATGTCGAGCGGGG
>NZ_CAKJTP010000045.1:0-6786 GCF_917627335.1 Protofrankia sp. CiT1
CCGATGACGACCGCGCCCCGCCTGCGGCACTGTTCACGCTGCGGCCATCGGCTCGCCGCCGACAACGCCGGGGCGATGTGCAGCCCCTGCCAGAGCGCCGCCCTCGACGCCCAGGCCCGGCCGCCGGCCGTCCCACCGGAGTTCTGGACGCTCGACCAGATGCGCGACGCCCTGGCTACCTGGCATATGGGCCGGGTGATCTATGCCTACCGCCACCACCCGCACCACGGCTACACGCTGCCCCAGGAACTGGTCGGCACGTGGCTCGGCCTGACCCAGGCCCAGCTCAGCCGCATCGAGAACGGCTGCGCCCCCGAAGAACTCAGCAAGCTCATCCGCTACAGCCAGATTCTCGGCATCCCGGCCGAGCTGCTGTGGTTCGACCTGCCCGGCGAACCGCGTGCCCGGCAACCAGCCCAAGCCCGTCCGCCGATCTTCCTGCCGGTCGTGGTGGGCGGCCGGGAGATCACGCTGCCCATCGACGCCGAAGTCGCCGAGACCGCCGGCCTGAACCGCCTGATCACCAGTGCCGGCCGTGCCTCACTGGAGCGCCGGGCTGCCCGCATCCTGCCCTTTGCCGGTGTGGACGAGCTGCGGCACATGGCCGCCGCGCTGGAGGATGCCCGTCGCTACCTGGACGGTTCGGTCGTCGGCTCCTTCGCCCAGCAGCTCGAGCGTTGCAAGGGGGACGACGGCCGGCTCGGACCGCTGCGTGTCCTGCCGATGGTGCTCGGCATCCTGGGCGCAATCCAGCAACACGCCCGCGACGTCCGGCCGGCGGCGCGGCGGGGACTGCTGGCGGTTGGCGCGGATGGTGCGGAGTTCGCTGGATGGCTGTACCGGGATTTACATGATCCGCTATCGGCGGCCTACTGGTACGACCGCGCCATGGAGTGGGCGCAGGAAGCCCAAGATGCCCCGATGCAGGCATACGTGCTGGTCAAGAAGTCGCAGATGGCCTACGACGGCCGCGACTTGGCCCGGACGTTGGCCTTGGCCGAAGCCGCCAGCCGCGTGTGCCCGGCCGCGCCGCCATCTGTCCAGGCTGAGCTGTTGCAGCAGGAGGCCCTGGCCCTGGCGACGCACGGCGAACCGCTGCCCGTGATCGAGCGCAAGCTGGACGCTGCCCGCATGGCGTTCGGTGAAACCGCGCCGGATGATGATGCCACTGGTCTGCATGTCGCCACCGCCACGCTGCAACTGCGTGCCGCCGCTGTCTACACCGAGGCCGGGATTCCTAACCGGGCAGCCGGGATCTTCGCGGACATCCTGGCGGGGAACAGCCTGTCCCGCCGCGACACCGGGCTGTTCGGGGCGCGTCGGGCGGCAGCGCTGGCCCTCAGCGGCCACCCGGATGACGCCGCCGCTGTCGGCCTCGACGCCTTGCAGATCGCGCGGGCAACCAGGTCGGAACGTACGACGGGCATCCTGTCGGACGTGGCCCGGACGTTGATGCCCTGGCGCTCCCGTCCGGGGCCGCGGGAGTTCCGGGAAGCGATGTTGGCGTAGCGAGTCGCGTATGTCCAGCTACCTGGGTGAGTTCCGTGGATGACTTCTGGTCAACAGCGCATACGGGCTGAATCCGAGGATGGGGCGCACTAGCCCGTTTCATCAACGGATGGCCAACTTGACTATTGTTTGCGTAATGCATCGGATCTGACGCTCAGTGCATGGTCCAGTTCAGGTGTGGAGGGACTACCCAGCGCGGCACAAGTTGTAGAAATCGGGTCAAGGAGGCCGGTCTGCGCTGTAGGCATCACCCGTCGTGGTCATTAGTTCAGACTCGTCCGCGCCGCAGCACGGCACGCACACCAGCAGTGCCTCGCCCAAGAACCGCGTCATCAGCGCCGCGCCGTTCAGCGCCGCTGTCTCCGAGCCGTGAAGAGTTGCGGGTACGCTCTGCCGCCGAGGCGTGCATCGGCCTGATCGCCAGCTCCAGTCCTCAGGAAGTCGTCATCGGGCGCGCGACCGAGTACGTGAGTGACGAGACATGGCAGCGGCTTACTCGTAGCTGGTCAGGACGCCGGTGCAGTGCCCTTGCCAAGCTGGCACGGACCATCCTGGATGCGCAAGACCGGCTTCGGGAAGGGCTGGTTGAGGTCACCGACCGGACGCTTAAGCTGCTCAATCGCTCCTCCGTCGAGCGGCAGTTCGCGGCAGAACTGGTGAAGCGGCTGCCGCTGCCGGCGGTCGGCGAAAACTTGATCGCCGCCGCGCGGGGACTCCAGGTGACCGGCATCGTCGTGTGCGTGGCAGCAAGTCGCCCGCTGACAGAGTGCGCATGCTTCACCGACGTCGTGCGCGTGGAGGGCCAGGCCAAGGTCAAGTTTTTGATCACAGCCGGGATGGCGGACTGGGCGGGGTTGGGGACGATCGACGCCCGCTGAGTGCCCTCGTCGTTCTGCTGCGGCATGGTGCTCGGGGCGGAAGCGTCTGGCGCCTCTGCCACTGGTCCGCGTACATGAACAGCGCGACGGCAGCAGCCGCCGAGGAGATGACCTGGCTGTGCGGCAACGGGGCGCCGATGGCCTGCGGGTGCTGGACTGGGATCTCCCACGCGGCGACCGGCCTTGGCCAAGGCCGACTGTTCGCCAGAGGATGGCCATGGCCGACGACCGCGACGCCGAAGGAGGAAGGAGGCCATGCCCGTGCACGAGACCGTGACCTCGCTTCACACGCTCGATGGGCTGCACTTGGCCGCGACGCTGGCGACGCCGGAGGCGGCTGCGGAGCGCGCCGCAGTCCTGGTCCACGGCGGCGGTGTCACCCGTGAGGAGGGCGGTTTCTTCACCCGGCTGGCCGCCGGGCTGGCGGATGTCGGTGTGGCGTCGCTGCGCTTCGATCTGCGGGGGCACGGGGAAAGCGAGGGCCGGCAGGAGGAGCTGACGCTGGCGTCCATCCTCAACGACATCCGGGTTGCCGTGGCCACCGTCCAGGAGGCCACCGGCGTCGGCCACGCGACCTTGCTCGGCGCGAGCTTCGGCGGCGGCATCTGCGGCTACTACGCCGCCAAGTGCCCGGCGGACGTGTCCCGGCTGGTACTGCTCAACCCGCAGTTCAACTACAAGTGGCGCACGATTGACAGCCGGCCGTACTGGCATGACGATCACATAGACGACGAGGCTGCCCGGACGCTGAACGAGCAGGGGGCGATCACCTTTACGCCGACCCTCAGGCACGGCCGGCCGATTCTCAACGAGGTCTTCTGGCTGCGGCCGGACGAGGTCATCGGTGAGATCGCCGCGTCTACGCTGGTGGTGCACGGCACCAAGGACACCCTGGTGCCCATCGAGTCCTCGCGTGCCGCGATGGCCAGGTTCACGGCCGACGCCCAGCTGGTGGAGGTCGAAGGCGCGCAGCATGGCTTCGCCGTCCACGACGACCCGCAGTACCTCCAGCCGCAGAGCCAGGAGTGGCAGGCGTTCGTGATCCGAACCGTGGCGGAGTGGGTGACCGCCGGGGCATAGGGATTAGCAGGCGTTTGAGATTCTCTTCCCGGTAACCGTGGGTGATCCCAGGTGGGGCGCGCAATCTGGCCGCGAGGTGTGCGCTGGGCGTGCGTTCGCGGGGTTTCGTGACCTGGCGGGTGGTGATCGTGAGAGCTCTGGAGGATGTCGCGACAGCGTACCTATCCCTCGGATCTGACGGATTCTCCGTCTTCGCCACGGACGCCTGGCCTACCCCGAGCTGCCGGGCGAGCTGGGTCTGGGTGAGATCCGCCGCCCGGCGGATCGCGGACAGTCCCCCACGGGCGTAGTAGGCAAGCTTGGCGCCACGGCCGGCTTGCGCCGCCCCTGCGCAATCGCTGCCACCAGCCGGTCCCGCGCGGTCTCGTCGTCGACACCGAACAGGTCCACCGACACGATCTGACGCAACAACCCTGGCCGGTCACAGTCCTCGACCCGCACCACCAGCAGTAATCGTCGCGCGCCCGCCGGATCGGCCGCCCACACCGCCTGCCACTCCTCCGTGGCAAACGCCGACCTCAGATAGGCGGCCGACAACACCACCACCGTGCGCCGATCACCAGCCAGTGCTTTCTGCATCTCACCGACGAAATGCGAGCCCGGCCCGAAATCCCACGCCTGAATCAGCGCCTCATGCCCGGCCGCCTCCAACGTCCACGCGACCCATTCCGCCCACCGGACGTCGACACCCGTATACGACACGAAGAAACGCTGCGGCGCCTCGATGGATCCCCCGTCGGCCATATCAGCAGCATCCCACTCCCAAGCCCGCCACCTGCCGACGACTCCCATGATCACCCATAAGAGGCCCGGACGTTCTCCCCGTAGTGTGACGGCACCGCCATCCGAGGCACGAAGCTCTGATCATCCGCCGGCCGCCACAGCAGCCGTGCTACCGACGTACGTGCCGTCCGGGAGGACGCCGAGTGATCGTGGTCGACACTAGTGGCCGCCGCCGGAAGTTCGCCCTTTCACGATCTGCATCAGTCGGGCAGCTGCGTGGGCGAGGGGGATGACCTCCTGCTCGATCCGGCGGAATGGGGTGGGGCCCGCGGTTGCGATGGTGTTGTACGCGGTGGCCTCGGCTTCGGTCAGGTGCGGCAGGGCCGTCGGTGACGGCTGGATGGGACGGCCCGCTTGGTCATGGTTAATGCCGTGGCGGGCGTAGCGGTGCAGGTCTGTGGCGTCCATGAGGATGGAGGTGACGGGCTTCGCTGGCGCGCCGTCTGGGAAGGGCTCGGCTAGCGCGGCGCGAAACTGGTCGAGGATCGCGTACCCGTCGGCGTCGATGTCGCCCCAGTAGACGACGTGGTCCGCGGTGCGGATCCAGGGAACGTTCGCCAGCAGGGCGGCTGCGGCTTTGCCGCCGCCCTCGACGACGATGGTGTCCCTGACTGACGGGAACCAGAGGCGGGAGTCGCGGTTCTCGACAACGAGGACCACGCCTGGCCGGTAGGCGATGTCGTGCGTGTCACCGGTGGTCCAGGCGTCGTGCCTGCGGCGGCCCGACGCGGCGTGGTCAGGATCGACATACGTCAGGTGCATGACGGCCAGCCGGGGCCTGACCTCGTCTCGGACATCGCGGCCCGCGACGTCGCGCAGCAGCGCGCCGTGGGTGTCAAGCCATTTGGTGTGCATACCGGGGACCGGGAGCTGCCGCAGCGTCCAGGCGCCAGCATCGGGGTGCTGGTGTAGCCAGGTCACGGCACTGAGCAGTACCTCCACGTCGTTGGCCTGGAGGCGGTAGACGGCCCGAAGCGTCGCCGGGGTGAGGATCGCGTCGGCGGACCGCAGCGCTGACGCGAGCGCATGGGCACGGCTGATGTCCACGGCCGGTGGCGCGGCGCTGGTACGGGCGTCGGTGACGAGCGTGACGCCACCGTCCATGTCCGCATGGAGCATGGCAGGGAAATCGCCAGCGACTCCTCGGATGGTCACCGCTTTGCGAACGAGTTCCACGCCGGTAGGCAGTCGTTCGGAGAACTCGCGCCACCGCATGTGCCACTCGTACCAGGCGGCGTATCCGAGCCGCTCGACAGCCTTGCCCGTCGACACACCGGGGCGGAGCGGAACGGAGAACACGACGTGGTCGCCGACGCCATGCTCCGCGCACACGGCTTCCGCCCACTTCTGATCGAGCTTTCGGCGGACGGCAGCCGCTGCGTCCGTCGGGGTGACGAGCGCGCTCATGCGTCCGGAACACCGACCAGGGGCTTCGCCCAGGATCGGCCCTGGGCATTCTTGAGGATCAGGTACTCGGCGTCCACGTGCGGCTCGATCGCGCTGTGCTTGTCGTTGGGAGCGCCGATGACGAGCTGGAAACCGAGGCCGCGCCACGCGCCGATAGCCCGACCAGTGAAGTGCGCGTCCGCTTTGATCAGCGCCTCGTCGAGGAAAACGGGGGCGTAGCGGGGGCGGTCGGCGCCGGCATCGCCCAGCTGGTACCGCAGCGCGGCCCCGACGATGAACGCGACGAGCTCCTGCGACTCACCCCCGGACTTCTCGCCGATGTGGTCGTACACGGCGACGTGCCCACCGTCGAGATCGTGTTTCTCGGCGCTGATCCGAACATGGTTTCGTACATCGACAAGGTCGGCGAAGTCGGGTGCGGTGCGCCGGATGCGGTTGATCACCTTGGCCATCCGATGATAGGCGCGGTCCCGGTCGGCCTCCGTTGCCGCCTGGTCGAGGAAAGCGCGGACGTCACGCAGGTCCTTGCGGAACCGGGCGCGCACCGTGGAATGGCTCTCCTGCGGGTCGATGCGCAGCCGGTGCCTGTCATCGGCGAACGGTAGTCCGGCGAGGATGCGGTTGACCGGATCGATCCGGTCGCGGATCTCCCGTACCGCGGCGGCGAGCTCGCTGTCCAGGCCGGTCAGGTCATTGCCGGACAGGGTGAGCAGGCTGTCCCGCCACTCGGCCTCCAGCTCGTGCAGTCCGCTGGTCTCCAGGTCGGCGAGCAGACGCTCGAAGTCGCGGTAGGAGTCCTCCGCGTCGGTGCCGAGGTTCGGGTTGGGCCAGCGCTCGACGAATGTCGAGAACGTGTCGTGCAGGGCTTTCTTCGACCGGCTGATCGTCTCCGTCGCGGCCTGCTGGCCGGTACGGAGCCGCTCACTGGCTCGTTTCACCGCCCCGTCGAACTCCGCGAGCGCCTCCGCCGGGGCGGTGCCCTCCGGTCCGCTGTCGAACAGAGTCTCCAGGTACGCCTGCTGCTCCTGGCTGACCTCGGCGCCTGCCGCGGCGGCCGAGTCGAGTGCCAGCTGGGCGCGGCCGACCTCGTCGGCCATCGACCGCTGGGACTCACCGAGTACCGTTACGT
>NZ_CAKJTP010000045.1:7223-10032 GCF_917627335.1 Protofrankia sp. CiT1
CTGGTCAATCCGCGGATTGCCGGCGCGGACCTCCTCGACGACGCGGTTCCAACGGTCTCGTTCCGCCTGGGCTGACTCGACGTCCACCTGGTCCCAGGACAACTCGATCATGATCTGGTAGGTCGTACGCCGGGCCTCGAACGAGTTGAGGTTCTCCTCCGCCTCCGATACCCGGGCGCCAGCGGCGTCGAGGCGCTTCTGGGCAGAGGCGATCCGGTTCTCGAGGTCGGCCAGCAGCCTGTCGTTGGTGAAACCGAGCACGTTGGCCCGGCCGTGACCGCCGTGCGCGCCCCGGCCGCGTTCCGCTGTCTGGCCGGTGATGGTGAGCGCCTTGGTGTGTCGCGCCAGCAGTTTGGGCGTCTCGACGCAGACGAAGTCGAACCGGCGGGCGAGCTCGTTCTTCAGCCAGGCGGTGAACGGCGACGGCCGGTAGTCGAGCCGGCCGGGAAGCGTCGTCGGGTCCAGCGCGACCTCGTCGCGCAGACCGGTAGGCACGCCCTCGAACTGGACCCGCCGGGCGGTCGGCACCGCGTTGATCGCTTCGCGGAACGAGTTCAGCCTGCCAATGTCGATCAACATCCGGGTGGCGAACCCGCCGAGCGCCAGGTTGAACGCCTCACGCCACGGCTCGAACTCCGTTCGCACCTCGACCAGCTCGCCGACGAACGGCAGGTCCTCCGGGGTGAGCCCGGCGGCGTCGGCCAATGCCGCGCGAGCCGCGTGCAGCTCAGACGGGATGTTGCCCCGGCGGGCCTTGACCGCTTCGTGCTCTGTTTGCCACCCGGCCCACTCGCCTTCGGCTGCCTTCTTCTCCGTCATCGCGTCGGCGAACAGCTCCTGGGCCGTTTTCCTGGCGTCGGTGTCGGCCAGGAAGCGGTGCGCCGTCTCGACCAGTGCGGCGAAGTCCTCCCCGGTGGACACGGTAGCGTCGATGGCGCGGAGCGTTTGGTCCAGTCGCTTCCATGAGCGTGTGACGTCACTCAGCCGCTGCTCCGCGCCCCGGATCTCCCGCAGCGCGGTGGTCAGGCGGTCACCACCGGAGGCACGAAGCGTCTCAGTCACGCCGTCGCGCTGCGCCTCGGCCGCCTCGACCAGGGCGATGGTCCCCGACAGTTCCTCCTGGGCTCGGCGGTGCCGCTCGGCCAGGTCCTCCTCGGCCGCGCGCAGCAGGTCGAGCCGGCGTTCATGACGCCACAACGCGGCCGGGGACGACGCACCGGTGAACGATCCGACCTCGTCGAGCAGGTGCAACCGGTCCACCGCCTCGTCGATGGCGCGCCGATGTCCGCGGATCGGTCCCAACGCCTTCACCTGCTGCCGGGCGATGATCATCCTGTCCCGGGTGCCGGACAACTCGTCGAACTGCTGTACCACCGCGTCCGCGGTGGCCAGCGTGGACGGCTCCTCGAGGACCATCGTCTTGTAGAGAGCGTCGACGGTGGTGATCTGCTGACCGGCCTGGATCCGGCCCAGCAGCGCGACCGCCTTGTGCCCATCGCCCGCGGCACCGATACCGAGCGTGGTGTGAAGACGCGCGGTGAAGTCCCGGTCAGTGTCGAAGCAGTTCAGGCCGGTTGCCGTGACGTCAGCGCGGGCGAGTTTCTTGCCTGCCGCTCCTTCCAGCGCCCGCAGCTCGTATCCATGATCGCAGGTGGCGCGTACCGCGACGACGTCGTCCAGGCCGCGGGCGGACGACGGGACATACCAAGCCCGGAGCGCGGTGAACCTGACGCCGGTGTGGTCGGCCCACGTCATCGCGATGGCCGACCAGGTGTCGCGGCCGTCCCCGCGCAGCACCTGCGACTTCGTCTCGCCGTCGGTCCGAGACTCGTCGAGCTTGCCGCGCGCATAGGACAGGATGTTGCGCTGGTCCTTTCCCCGCGGCCTGCCGACCACCCCTCCGTTGGAGGCCCCGTTGAAGGGAGTCGTGTGCGGCATGAGCAACGCGATGTAGGAGTCCATCAGCGTCGACTTGCCCGACCCGGAACCTCCGCTGAGCAGAGTCGCGCCGGGTGCGAGTCGCAGGTGGTGGTACCCGTCATAGCCGCCCCAGTTGACCAGTTGCAGGTCCCGCGCCACCCACTGCTGCCCCCGCGACGCCGCCGGGATCAATCCGAACAGCGTTTCGAGCATGTTCACGCCGTGGCCTCGTTCCGTCCGCGCAACCATTGCTCCAGTTCGGCGAGCTTCGCGGTACTCAGCACGACTTCCACCATGGGGGTGATCCGGTACCGGCCCGCGGACTCCTCCGTGAGCAGGCCTTCGGTGACCAGCCGCTGCACCGCGCCGCGGACCTCCTGCTGGTTGCGGGCCAGGTTGTGATCGTTCGGATTGAAGTAGGTCAGCACGGTCTGCTCGAGCTCCTCGATGTCCACCCGCGCGGACGCCTCGCCCGTGCCGCGTTCGCGTTGGAAGACAGTCCGCAGATGCACCAGCACCAACGTCTCGGCCCGGCTGTAGGGGTCGTCCTTGAGCAGGATCGGCACGTCCAGTTCCGCCGAGCGCACCTGCTGCTTGTAGGCGACGCCCCGGTCGTGGTCGACCACGAGCCGCACGAACAGGTCGTGCAGTCGCGACTCGAGGATCTGCTGGTTCTCCAGCAGCGTGCGCCACTGCGCCGGGCTCCTCTCGGCCAGCACGAACTTGCGCCGCAACAACTGCACCAGCACCCGCCGTACGTCCGCGTCCAGGGTGCCCGCGTCGCCAGCGAACAACTCGGCTGGATCGTCCTCCATCGAGACCGGGTTGATGAACCCGGCCGCCGTGTCTGCCGGCCAGCCGTCGTCAGCGCGGTCCGGTTCAGTCATCG
>NZ_CAKJTP010000045.1:10496-13136 GCF_917627335.1 Protofrankia sp. CiT1
TCGCCGCTCCCGTCGCCGCTCCCGTCGCCGCTCCCGCCAGCGCGCGCCGGGTTCGCAGCCACCACGCCGCCGAGGGCGAACCGTCGCCGGGTCCGGTCGGGGCGGACCGCGTCGACCACCGCGACCTGGTCCGTCTCAGTCATCCCGGCATCGTGGGCGATCTCCAGCAAGCCGAGCAGGTCGACCGGCCGCTGGATACCCTCGACCGCCGCGCGGAACGCCGCCGCGACATCCACGCTCTCCGCGTCGCCCGCGAACGCCGCCACGTGCGCGCGCAGCTCGGCGTACCGGGGCCCACCCCATGCCCGGGTGTCCGCGGCCGGTATGTCCTCGGACGCATCCCATTCGCGCAACGGCGCGGGCGGCTGTGGTGGCCGCGGATCGCTCATGCGCTGCCGCAGGTGCCCGACGTCGGCCACTGGCAGGCGGCGGAGCGGCTCGACGGCCTCGCCGCGGCGTGAGCCGGGAACCCACGTGTGGAAACCGGACATCACCTCCCTCAGCAAGTCGTCCACCTGGCGGTCTCGCATCGGATCGTGGTTGCGGACCTGCGTGGTGATCACATGGGATGCCTGCCTTTGCGCGGTCAGCACCTCCTTGACGCCTTGCTCGATCCGGCGCGCGATCTCGGTAAGCTCCCGCCGCTGCCGCTCGGGCAGCAGCTCGGTGAACGGGTGCTGCAGCACCGTGCGCAGCTGGCTCCACAGGTCATTGATCTGCGTCGGGTCGCCGATCAGACGCAACGCTCCCGCGAACGCACGGCCTTCCGGCGTCGCGTCCAGGATCCGCTGGCCGCGGGCCAGGTACTCGCGGAGCACCTCACCAGTCGGCCGCACGTCGTGCCGCAGCTCAGCGACGACGTCGCGTTGAATGATCTTGATGGACTCCGCCACGCGGGCGAAGTCCGCGGGAAGCTCCCGCGCCAGGTGCAGCACGTTCTCGGCCGCCTCAAGCAGCTGCTCGTCCTCGACGGTCTCGACGGCGCCTTCCTCTTCGAGCCGAACGAGCTCCTCCTGACGTTGCCGGATCTCCTCCTGGAGGCGCGCGATCCGGGCCATGACGTCCGGATCGGCATCCTGCGCAAGCCGCTCGATCGCCTCCAACAGTGTCCTGACCCGGGACTCCGACACCCTCGTCCGCACCCCCCCGACCCGTCCGGCTACCTCGAGCGCACCAACGCCGTATGCGGACAGCCGATACACCTCGACGTCATCATCGGACACCTGCCGCACCAACCATCCCGCCTGCACCCACTGCCTGCACAGCTCCCGCGCGTTCCCAGCGGGCAGCGGCTGGTTGTCCTCATCGCCATAGCCCGCGGCCCGTAACTGGTCGAGGGCGTTGTTGATCTCCGCGTGCGAGTCCGCCACCGCCACCATCGGCCGCTCCGCGGTGAAGACCATCGCCAGCACCGTCACCACGAACGGCGCGTGCGTTTGATGGAGCAGGGTGAGCATCGGATTCTGGAACGCCCGGAGCGCCCCCTGGTATGCACCTTCTACACCTTGTGTGCCCATCGCCACATAGCGTACGACACACGTACGACATGGTTTGGACTGATCCCGTTTGCGCTTGCGTGGGCCCTGTCGGAGCCTCTTACTCAGCCAGGCGTTTGTCACGTCGGGTGGTGGCCTGCTCAGCAGGCAACGCACCGGCGCTCCAAGGGTCGACCAGCTCCAGACCCAGACCGGTGAAGTCGTTGGTGTTGCGGGTGGCCAGCACGGCGTCGTGGGACCGACAGATGGCCGCGATCTGGGCATCGAAGCCGCTGATCGGAGCCCCGGCTCTTTCCCGCTCGACCACCACATCGGCGTAGTGGCGGCCCGCCGCGGCATCGAAGGACAGGACTTTATCTCGGAATACCGTAAAGATGTCGTCGGCCGCCGCCAGCAGCAGCTCGCGGCGACGACCGATCGGCAGTCGGATGATGCCGTAACGCACCTCAGCCAGGCTTACCGAGGTCGTGTTCAGGGCGGTAGCCGGCTGGTTGGTCACCCAGGCCACGACGCGGGCGGCTGGTGCCGTGCGCATGAGCTCAGAGATGACGTTGGTATCGAGAACGATCAGTGTCAAGGGTGGTACCCGGTCACGTGAACAGGTCCGCCGCGCGCGGTGCCTGTGTACGCGTTGGCAGTTGGAGATCGACGCCACCAAGCGCGCCGAACCGGGTGAGCAGAGCCTGAGCGAGACCAGTGGCGTCCTCGGGCTCGCTGACCGCCGCGGTGAGGATCGCGCGGATCTCGGCTTCCATCGAACGGCCGTGGTGCGCCGCCCGTACGCGCAGCCGCTCCCGCACGCCGTCGTCGAGATCCCGAATGCTGACAGCCGCCATCTGGATCACCTCCTGATAGCAATGCTAGCGCAAATGGGCGCAGGCGACACCGCCGGCACGCACGGCCACTTTCCGAAGTCATGCAACGATTTTCTGTCACCGCCACGCCGCAACCCACCCAGAGCAGGAAGGAATGGAGCGATCCCGGTTCCGCGGTCGCCGACAAGGGCCACGGTCGTCATCTGACAAGACCCGCCTGATTCCTCTGGCTCGACACCTGCTGATAACCGTTGAGATCGTTCGGGAGGGAGCGGAGGGCTGATGACCGGGAATGCGCTTTAGAGCGCCCGGCAATAGGGGCGTGGATC
>NZ_CAKJTP010000045.1:13586-25645 GCF_917627335.1 Protofrankia sp. CiT1
GTCCCTATTGCCGGGCGCTCTTAGAGCGCCCGGGTCCCTCGGGGACTTGATGGGCCCCACACGTTCACATGGCGGGCTGCGCGGTCAGGTAGGCATAGTGGCGCCGCCATACGGCGAACAGATCGTGGAAGAAGGGGAATCCGTCCGCGAGAGGAATGATCGATTCGACGGTCTCGGCGTAGTACGTGCGCTGTTTGGCCGGGCGGGGGTGAGTGTGCAGGCGCTGGGTGGTGCTGTACCGGTCGGCGAGTTTGACGGCGATCGCGTCGGGAGGCGCGGCGGCCAGCCGGTCGAGATAGGCCTGGCGTGCCTGCTGCGCGGTCTGCCCGGTCGCGGGTTCTGGTTTGGTCAGGTGCTCCACCAGTTCGGCGACGGCCGGTCCGAACTGTTCGGTGACCTCGCTCAGCGAACATGGGGTGTCCTCGACGACGTCGTGCAGCAGCGCGGCGGCGAGGGGCATGGCTCGGCGTTCGCCGGTGCCGACAAGCAGCACTTCCAGCGCTTCGAGCAGATGTGTGGGGTAGGGCTCGCCGGCCGGTCGGCGTTGGTCGCCATGCCAGGACTCGGCGAACCGGTAGGCCCGTCGCAGTACCGAGGCGTCGTCCGGGCCGAGGGTGCTGGACACGGTGGGTTCGGCGTCGGCCCAGGTCCGCCAGGATGCGAAGATCCGAATTCCGCCAGCTGGTTGATCGTGAGTCATCGGCGCTCTCCCAGGACGAGACGAAGGGCCCGCGTCCGGCCCTGGTGTGTGATCGGGACTGTGCGGGCGCCCCAGGCCCGCGAACCGGTGGTCACCGTGACATGGCGGCCGGCTTTGGCCGATCCGCTGTCATGCCGGCATTGACCCACTAATGTCGATGCGTCACCATCGGCGTTCGTTCTCGTATGTATTTCCGTTGCCGATGGTAACGTCATCTTTGGCGTTGGCCACAGCGTGCTGGGGGTTGTTTTGCCGGACTGGCGCGACTTCTGATTCATCAGATCTCTCCGGCCGTCCTGTTTGGTGGCGCTCCAAGAGCGACACCACCCGGCCATCGCCCCGTTGACCACTTTCGCCGTGCAAATGAACGGTTTCAGAGCGCGTGCTGTCGGGCGTACGAGCTGTGACGGTGCGGAACAGGTCGACCGGTACGCGACATTGCTCGATCAACTGCGTCTCGTCGATACCTTCCTGCGCCAGCAGCTCGATGGCCTTGGGCAGTAGTGATGGCTGTTCGATGGCGCTCATCAGACCGGGCTCGTCGCGCCGCCAGCCGCGAGCCGAGATTGTCGTCATGGCGTTGCGGTAGGACACGTCACTGAGCCGCCCGAGCCAGCGGGCCCGGTACAGCAGGGCCTGAATGCTGACGCCCCACTGCTCCTTGAGGCGAGCGAGGGTCCGCCAGACCTTCCCGTCCATGACAGCCGGGAGTAGATCACGAAGCTGCTCGGCAGGCATCAGTAATTCGGCGGCGAAGCGGTGGGCCTGGTCCTCTACGATCCGGCCGCCCGGTTCGGCGTCGCTGTGCATGACCAGATGCCCCAGCTCGTGCGCCACATCGAACCGCTGCCGGTAATAATCGCGCTTAATCGGGTTCAGGACCACGACGGGACGCAGGCGGCTGTCGAACGAGTACGCGTCCACGGACGAGGTGCGGAGCGGACTGAAGACTACGAGCACGCCGTGGTTTTCTAGCAGTCGGACCAGGTGTCCGGCAGGCCCGGCGGCCATCCCCCATTGCTCCCGGATAAGCTGCGCGGCGCGTTCTGGGCCGTCGTCGTCACGGTCATCGACTACAACTGGGAGGGTCGGCACCGAGGGTTCCGGGAACTCGACATGCTTTTCCAAGCTGGTCGCGATGTCCACGGCAACCTGTCCGAAGGCGAATGCCTGGTCGCGGGCGAGCTGAGTGGTGGAACGCAGCGACCGGAAGTGCGGCGTCGTACTGAGCGCGGCGACGTCGTCCGGCCGGACCGAGAAGAAGCCCGGCTCGACCGAGAGACTCAGCGCCAACTGCGCGACTGTGGCGGCGGCGGGCCGCTTGGCCCCGGACTCCCAGGCTGCCACCGCCGTCGGACTCTTCCCGACCGCGGCGGCAAGATCGCTTTTGCGGAGGCCTGCGAGCTGACGGGCCAGCGTAAGACGACCACCGTCGAAGAAGGCGGTCGCCTCGGCCACCCGATCGGCTGCTGGCGGACGCATGCTCACTGTTCACCACTGGCGCGATCACGACGAAGCTCTTCGGCCGGACGGCGCAGGCGCACCTCGGCGTCCGCCACGGTACTCGGCCCGGCCGGAAGCGGGCTGTCGTCGTCGATGTGGTAGCCGCCCTTAATCGGCGGAACGCTGAGGAGATTCTCGTACCAGTGCCAGGCGTTCCCGCCACCAGCGTTGAGGCGGGGACGACCGTAGACCAGCTCCGGGGCTCCAGTTACGGGGTCAAGACTGTGCGCGACTACGAACGTCGGAAGATCGAGCTCCTTGTTCGCGCCCAAGACCTCAAGGCCGCCGGCCTCCTCGTCATCGAGGCCGTCGAACAGCGTGGGCGCGGGCTCCGGGTTGCGTTGACGAGCAACCGACCGCTTCGTCGGGCTACGCCGTGGCCACGGCAGCCGGTCGATCTCACCGTGCTTGCATGAGGCGAGCAGAAACCGCCGGCCGGCATGTGTCCAACCGGGACTGCCGTTGAGGTCCGCCCGGCGCACCAACCCCGAGCCAAGCCGGGGCATGGTCCGGATGTCCTCCTTGGGGAGTTCCTCGAACAGCCGGTCGAGAGCGACATCAGCATCGTCCTCGCCAGAGCCAGTGATCGAGTAATGCTCGCAGGTGAACACGCGGTCCAGCCGGTTCCGGAAGAGGGTGAACCGGGTGTTTCCCAGCCAGGCCGCGTCATGGCCGGCACCCTCGGAGTAGTCCTCCAGGGATCGCGTAACCGCTGACCGGTACGCCCAGCGCACCCCGTTGAGGACCCCGGCCGCCTCAAGCTCCTCGATGACATCCTGCTGCTCACTCACGCGAGCAACTTACACCATGGCCAGCAAATGCTGTCGCAGGCTCAACCGCCAGGGTGCAGTGGGCGCGCTGGACTACACCCTGCGCCAAGTCCAACACATGGCATCGCGCTGCGTGTAGAGCCCATACGCCACACACATGGCGCCCGCCCATCTGGCCTTCCACCCTTACCGCAGACGTCCCGGGCCGGGTCGAGCCGACTCCTCGGCCCGGGACGTCAGCCACCCAGCGGAATGGAGGGGACGGATGCCCACGACCGTGTATGGCTACATCCGTATGGAGGGCGACGACGGGAGCGAGGAAGACCATCTCCATGGTCTACTGTCCGCCCACGCGGCGGCGGAGAGCATGACCATGGCCGACGTGTTCGTCGACCGCAGTAGGTCGCCAACACGGATCGTGCGGCCCGGCCTCACGGAACTGCTGGCACAGCTCCGGCGCACCGAGGGACGCGCCGTGCTGGTCGCCGACCTCGACCACCTTTCGACCTCGACCCCAGTCCGCCACACCATCGAGGTGGAGATCAGTAACGCGGGCAGCTGCGTGCTCGTGGTGGGAGCACCGAACACCCAATCCCCAACACCGAGCACGTGAGCGGGTCGACGGTGACGGCGGCACCCGCAGACCGCCAGTCCCTCGTCATGCAGCGGCATGAGGTTCGCCGATTCCAGACGGACTACAACGCGCCCGGCCTGGCGCGCCGGCACGTCGCGGCAACCTTGCAGGCGTGGAACCTGGCGGACTTGATCGATACGGCGGGCTTGCTGGTGTCCGAACTCGTGACGAATGCCTGTCGGGCGTCGTTCGCTCGGCAGGAGTCTGCGGACATCATCGCCGCCCGCCTCACACGCACCGACGTTGACCTGATCATCGAGGTCTGGGATTCCAGCTCGGCTGCGCCTGTCCGGCAAGACCCGGCTCTCGACGCCGAAGGCGGTCGCGGCCTACTGCTGGTGTCGGCGCTCAGCACCCGATGGGCCTACTACCGGCCTCCGACCGGCGGCAAGGTGACCTGGTGCAGCCTCCCACTACCGGCAAAGACCGACGTTGCGGCCGGGAACGCCGAGCCGTTGCCCTCGCGCCAGAGACCGGCCAGAGCCGCCGAACCGATCGAAGTCTTCGATGACCTTGCAACTCTACAGTGCGTCGCCGATGCGCTGCGGGCACTGGACTGGGACCTGCCGCCCGGCGAGGGCGTTGGGCGATAGGCATCTCGCTGGCGGCTCTGGCCTTCGCGCGCCGTTCGCCAGAGGATGGCCGGGTATCAGTGGCTGCCGTGTCCAGAGGAGCGCCATGCCCGCGCACGAGACCGCGACCTCACTCCGCACACTGGACGGCTTGCACCTGGCCGCCACGCTGACCACGCCGGATGCGGCTGTCAGCCGAGCCGTGGTCCTCGTCCACGGCGGCGGCGTCACCCGCGAGGAGGGCGGCTTCTTCACCCGGCTGGCCGCCGGGCTGGCGGAGGCGGGCGCCGCGTCGCTGCGGTTCGACCTCCGCGGGCATGGGGAGAGCGAAGGCCCCATGGAGGAGACGACGCTGACGGGCCACCTAAACGACATCGGGGTGGCTCTGGCCAGGGTGCGGGAGGAAACCGGTGCGTCCGTCCTGCATCTGCTGGGCACGAGCTTCGGCGGCGGCCTCGCGGCCTACTACGCGGCGAAGCGCCCGGAAGAGCTGTCGCGGCTGGTGCTACTGAATCCGCAGCTCGACTACAAGAACCGCTACGTCGACCAGAAGCCCTACTGGCACAATAATGTCCTGGACGACGAGGCCGCGGCGCGGCTAACAGCCGAGGGCTTCATCCGCCACTCGCCCACCGTCCGGCACGGGCGGGCAATGCTAAGCGAAGTGTTCTGGATTAGGCCGGTGGAGGTGCTTGGCGAAACCACCGCGCCAACCCTCATCGTCCACGGCACGAAGGACACGTTCGTATCCATAGAAGCCACCCGCGCGGCCGTACCCCGCTTCCAAGCAGAGTACAAATTGGTGGAAATCGAGGGCGCGCAGCATGGATTCGCCGTGCATGACGACCCGACGTACGCCGATCCGCAGAGCCAGCAATGGCAGGCGTTCGTGATTCGGACGGTGGCGGAGTGGCTAACCAAAGACTGATCTTCCGGTAGTTATGCGCCCATCGCTGCCCGCAACTCTCGCGGACCGCTGCGGGCCTGCCACGGGGCGAGGATCGCCACAACCCGGGCCACTTCTCTGGTGGTGCGCTGCGAGTTGGTGCTCGCCGCCAAACGGAGGGCGTCCAGTCCTTCCTGGGCGGCCTCATCCGGTTCACCACCCAGAGCGCAGGCCACCGCCCGGCGTGCCCGGTAGTAGCCCTCATCCCGCCGGGCCAGCACGCCGCTGGCTAACACATCGCCGTACAGCGCGGCGGCCTCGCGGGGTTTGCCGGCCTCGATGTAGCAACTGGCCGACCGCAGCAGCCAGGTACGTTCGTCGTACTGCGCGCCGAGCGGCGAGGCATCCCCGTCATCGGCGGCGGCCAACAGCGTCTGGGCGTCGCTGAGCTTCCGCTCGACGACGGCGATTGGCTCGCCGGTCATCGCCAGCCCGCGGGCCTCCTGTTGGATGACCTCAGCGCGGACGCGGGGCGGGAGCCGCCACGGACCGTGATGAGCAGCTTGCGCGAGGGTCAGCACCCGCACGGCATCCCGCTCCGTGTAGGCCATCTGCGACTTCCGGAGCAGGATGTAGCCCTGCATCGGCAGGTCGCAAGCCTCCTGTGCCCATTCCGTCCCCCGGTCGTACCAGTAAGTGGCCGAGTCGGGGTCGTGCAGGTCTCGGTACAGCCAGCCGGCGAACTCGGCACCATCGGCACCGATGGCGAGCAGCGCGCGCCGGACGTCCGGTTGGACGTCGCGGGCGTGTTGCTGGACGGCGCCGAGGATGCCGAGCACCATCGGCAGGACGCGCAACGGCCCCGCGTGGCCGTCGTCGGCCTTGCAGCGTCCAAACTGGCGGGTGAAGAAGCCAACCACCGAGTGGTCCAGGTACCGGTGAGCATCTTCCAGCGCGGCGGCTAGGTGCCGCATCTCGTCCAGGCCGGCGAACGGTAGGACACGCGCGGTCTGCCGTTCGGCCGATGCAGCGGGGCCTACCGCCAGACCCGGCGTGGCCCCGGCCCGAACAGCCAATGTGCCGATCATGCCGTCGAGGCCAGCGGCCTTCGCTGCCTCAGCATCGACCGGAATCATGACCTCCCGGCCGCCGAGCACAACCGGCATGAGAATCGGCGGCTCGGTTTCGATGGGCGTCCGGGTACGCGGCGCGCCGGGCAGGTCGAACCACAGCAGCTCGCCCGGAATGCCGAGGATCTGGCTGTAGCGGATCAGCTTGGTCAGTTCCTCTGGCGCCCGGCCGTTCTCGATGCGGCTGAGCTGGGCCTGGGTGAGCCCGAGCCAGGTGCCGACCAGCTCCTGCGACAGCGTGTGGCTGTGGTACGGGTGGTTCCGGTAGGCAAAGATCACCCGGCCCATGTGCCAGGTGGCCAGGGCGTCGCGCATCTGGTCGAGCGCCCAGAACTCCGGCGGCACCGCCGGCGGACGGGCTTGCGCGTCGACGGCGGCGCTCTGGCACGGACTACACAGCGGCCGGGGGTTGTCCACGGCCAGGCGATGGCCGCAGCGGGTGCAGTGGCGGAGCTGAGGCGCGCTCGTCACGGCTGGACATCTCCCGGGGTTGTACGCGGACGATCAGGACGACGCTAACACCGCCGGTAGCAGGGTCTATGCGTTTCGCGTATGCCGACCACACCCGACAGACGTGGCAGCGCCGGATCTTGGGTCCGACGCTGAGGATGCTTCCCATCGTCGGTCGCACGCGCTGCCGGACTCCCCTCACCGGCGGCGCACCGTCCTGCACTCCGCTTCAAAGGGGGTTGCCCGTAATGACCCTCACGGTTGCCGTACCCGTGGTCGGTCCGCCGGCTGCCGGCAAGACGACCCTGACCGCGCGGCTCGGTCGGGCGCCAGGGTGCGCCGTCTTCCGACTCCGGGAGCACGTGCCGGAGACCATCCTGGCGGCCACGGCCACCAGCGCCGAACGACTCGGCTGGATCGACGACTTCAACGTCGTGACCGCGCTGCGCGGCTACCTCGACACCACGGTGAAGGGCGACCAGACGAGCACCGTGTTCTTCGACAACTTCCCCGGCACCGGCACACAGGTCCGGCTGTTCCTCGCCGCATTGGAGCAGCACGCGCCCGGCTGCACCGTGCATGCCGTCGAGCTTGCCAGCGAGGTGACCACCCTTTACCGCCGGGCCTTCCAGCGGCGGGTGTGCCACCGCTGCGAACGCGACCCCATCCACGACCCCCGACTACCCGCCGAGCCGAGCGCCGAGGACGCCCAGCGGTGCGCCCGCTGCGGCGGCATCCTGCACCCCCGCCGGGGCGACGCACCGCGGCTGCTGCGTGCCCGGTTGCAGCGCTACCGGCAGACCGCCGACGGCATCCGCCAAGCGTTCGCAGAGGCCGGCGTCGCCGTGACCCGGCTCAACAGCGGCACGTCCCCCGAGCAGACCGCCCAGGCCGTCACCGCACTCCTGACCTCGAGGATTCGCCAGCTATGACCACTGTGCCTCTTGCCCCGCCGCGTCTGCGGACTGATGACGACTACGGCCATGCTCGGATGCCCCGGCGGGCCGGCGCCCCACAGCCGGACCGCATTGACCGGGTTGCGTACGGCCGGTTCCGGAACGTCTACCTCTATATAACGGAGGCCTGCCAGCTCCGGTGCGAGCACTGCTACATGGGCGAGCGGCTGGACCGGGCACTCAAGATGGGTCTGCCCGAAATCGCCGCGACGCTGGCCACCTGGCGGCGGATGGGCGGTAGCAAGCTGACCGTCCTCGGCGGCGAGCCGACGCTGCACCCCAACTACGTCGAGGTCATCCGGCTCGGCCGAGCCCTGGGCTACGAGGACGTCATCACGACGACCAACGCCCAGAAGCCGGCGGCGCGCAAGTTCCGGCAGCTGGAGCCGGAGGATTTCGCCTACGTCCAAGTCAGCCTCGACGGCGGCAGCGCTGGCTCCCACGACCGGGTGCGCGGCGCCGGCACGTTCGACACCGCGCTGGAGACGACGGCCGAACTGACCAGCCGCGGTTTCGACACCCGGATCATCTGCACCGTCAACCAGGCCAACCGGGGTGACGCGCTCAAGCTGCTGGACCTCGCCGATGAGCTCGGCGTGTCCCTGGTGAAGTTCCACGTCTTCTCGACCATCGGCGTCGGGCACGGCAACGCCGACATGGCGATGAGCCCTCGGGAGTGGGTGACGTTTTGCGACGTGCTCAACGAGACCGCGCCCGGCTACCAGACGCGGGTCTGGTACCAGCCGACCTACGCCCGCCGCGACCAGATGGCCCGCTACGCCGCCGAGGGCTACCAGGGCTGCATCGGGCGGACGCTGGACAGAATCTCGATCTTTCCCGACGGCAGATGCTACGTCTGCTCCTACCTGTTCGACACCGATCTGTACTTCGCCCGGATGCAGGACGGCCAGGTGGTGCTCAACCGCAGTGACAACGAGTTCGACCTGTTCACCCGTCCGCTGGTCACGAGCGCCTGCGGCGGCTGCAAGGTCGCGTCCTGCCAGGGCGGCTGCCCGGCAGAACAGATCGTTATGGGCGGCTCGTCGTGTGCTATCGAGCCCGACATCGTGCCGGTTTGCCGGCTGTGGAAGTCCAGCGCCAAGCCCGAAGACTAGGAAGGAAGATCCAGATGGATCACATCATCGAGCCGCTGCACGCGCTGGACTGGAACGACATCGACGCCGTGGAGCACGCCACCCGGAAGGCACTCACGCAGCTCGCCGACGACCCGGACGTCGTACGGGGCGCCCTGCTCAGCCTGCCGGCACGGCCGGAACTGCTGGCACTCGCCGAGCACTACGACATCCTGGACAAGATCGTGCTGTATCAGGACGCCGCCGGCATCCGGGTGCGGCTGCATGTCTTCCTGCCCGGCTACTTCGACCGGCCGCACAACCACCGCTGGTCGTATGCCAGCCTGATCCTGCGCGGCGAGTACCGGCATTACCTGTTCGGCGACGTCGACGTAGACACCGAGCCCGAGCCGGGCAGCCTGGCCGCGCTGCAGGTCCGGCAGGAGCAGGCTGGCTACGCCTACGCCCTGCACCACTCGATGGTGCATGCCGTGGTGGCCGAGCCGTACACGGTGTCGCTGGTCATCCGCGGCCCGGCAGTGAAGGATCGCTTCCTGGTCATGGACCGCACAACCGGCGAGCGCTGGTGGCAGTTCGGGGCCGTCCAGGAGTCGGCCGCCGAAGCCGCCCGCAAGCGAATGACACGCGGGCGGCTCGACGAGCTGACCGGAATGCTCCGGGACTGGGACCTCTTCTAACTGGCGACCACGGCCGGATGATGTCCGCGCGACTCGACAACGGCCGTCAACTCGGCAAGCGTCGGCAACGCTTCATCGTGAGCCCGCTCGCAGCGCAGGGCGCCGCTGGCAGCGGCCACCTCCAAGGCGTTCCGCATTGGCCAGCCCCGAACCAGCCCGTACAGCAGGCCGGCAGAGAACGCGGCACCGGCGCAGTGGGTGTGCCGCACCTGCACCTTGAATGCCGGAACCCGCAGCCGCCGCTCATCTTCGACCGCCACGGCACCGGACGCCCCGGCCGTGACCACCACCCGCCGGGCGCCCGTCGCGTGCAGCAGGGACGCCGCCATCGCCGGGGCGGCCTCGTGCTCGACGTCATCAACGTTGGTTTGGATCAGGATGTCCGGACAACCGCGGATTGCGGCGGTCACCGCCGACGAGAGCGCCGAGCCGCCCAGGTTGAGCAGCATCGGCACACCAGCCGTCCGCGTGGCATGCACCGCGCGGACGGCTGCGGTCTCGATGAGCTGGTAACAGTCGATGTAGGCGAACGAGGCTCTGGCCAGCGACGATAGATCCGCGGTGGCCAGGGCCTCGGCCACCCCGGGCAGGTACGGGAACCAGGTGCGAGTGCCCTGCTCGTCAGCCACGATCACAATCTGCGGCGTGGCCATGCCGGGTACCACCTCGGCCGTTGCCGCCACCCGACGCCGGTGGAGCCACGCCTGTACCTGGTCGCCTTGGGCGTCGTCACCGAAGTTGTTGCTGATCACGAGGGCCGGGACGTCGAGGGCGGCCAGGACAGCCGCGACCATCGGGCCGTCAGCCGCAATCGAGGCCTCGGCCCGCTGGACCTCGGCCCCATGGTTGGCAGGCGGAAAACGCTCGACGTTCCACAGGGACGCGGCGGCCAGGTAGCTGAAGCAGACCACCGGGCCAGAGTGGTACCCGGACACCGCTACCAGCCGTAGACCGAGAAGGGCTGGCCGGCGGCGATGTGCTCCAGGGCCGTACGGCAGTAGGCGATCATGTGGGCGGGCAGCTCGTCGAGCGGGAACCAGCGGAGTTCGCTGCACTTGTCGGGTTCGTGATTCTCCGGCTCACCCTCCCAGCCGCGCACCGTGAAGAAGAAGGCGGCGCGGCCACCGCTGGACGAGCTGTGCATGACGTGTGCGAACTCGACGGCTTCGGGTTGAATCGTGACGCCGATTTCTTCCTTGGCCTCGCGAATCAGGGCAGCGACTACCGACTCCCCGGCTTCGAGGTGGCCGGAGGGCAGGTGATAAGCACCGTCCTCGTAGCCAGTGTTCTGGCGGCAGCCGAAGAGAACGTCATTGCCTTTCAGCAAGACGAGGTGAACGTCGGTGGTGAGCTGGTGGCGGGGTGAGGTCATGACGATTATCTCCATGGGTCCGAGGGGCGAGAGTGGTTTCTCGCGAGACCGGTATACATTCATTGTAGCGCGATACGGCCTGATTCCGAACCGCAACCGCAACCGCAACCGCCGACAGACCAGATTTCAGGTGTGCCGGTACGGATATCACTGCCAGTCACGTGTCAAGCAGACGGTCAGGTTGACCACGCCTGCCCGCTACTCAACACGCCGACCTGCCGGTGGCAACGCTATCGAATAATGCAGAACGCTCATGCTTGCCACCAAGATCACGACATGCATAAATAGAGCTAGCATTTTGGCGGCCGCCAAAAATGAAGCTCAATACGGAAGTTGAGGAATCGACGTGATCCCCTGGAAAGCTCTTAGCAGAACACTCCTGATCGTGTTGGCGCTTATCGTCATTCCCATTCTGGTTGGCTGCGGCGCGGACACTGGGAAGTCGCCCAATCAAGCGAGAGCCGAGCAAGTGGCCCGGGATGCAGGTTGGATCGTAGTGGGTTCTATGCCGAACGACGGCCGGTATGGGGACTACCCTAACTGGATCATCCAGGTCACGTTCGTAGACCGCAACGGCGTCACCGGTTCGGCTGTACTTGGCAGTACACCCTACAACAGCGCAGAGCCGCTCCTGGGAGCGGAAATCTACGAGATTAACGGGGAGGGTGTTGAACTGCCGGGCATACAGGCAGCGGGCATTCCGGCCCAGTACCTGAGCGATATCCACCCGGAGGATTTGCGGAGGCATGTTGCGGTGGTAGAGGACGGGTTTGAGATCTTCTCTGATTCGCAGGACACGCCTCTGCGGCAGTCGGCTAGCCCTTTGCCGGCGGCTGGGAGTACTCCGTAAAAGCGACCGACGACAAGATTCCTGCCGTCGCAGCGCGCAATATCACTGATGGTTCGCGCAGACCTGAGCCACGTCTATAAACTGGCTCACATACTACCTAGCAAATCCATTCACATCATAAACAAGACTCGACACGATAAACACACAACTAAAGCGACCGCCAATGGAGTGCAACACGCCCGCTCAGAATGGCTTTCGCTCAAGCTCCACGACAATCCGGTCCCAGAGTGACTCAAACAGCTCCTCGCGGGTTAGCTCACGCTCCATGCTTCCGCAACTGAAGGTCATCTTGTCGTAAACATTCACCTGGTTTAGAGATCTTGCTGTAGGTGACGAGTCGTGGGCATGCCTGCGGGCCACGCCGGGTGGGTCCATAGCCGGGCATGCCGATCAACCCGGTGGCATGTTTCCCCCAAAAACGATCTGTATTAAACAGCGGTTGCTCAACTGATCAACTGAAGGTGT
>NZ_CAKJTP010000045.1:25775-33136 GCF_917627335.1 Protofrankia sp. CiT1
GTCATGTGCCTGCCGGGTTCGGCAACAAGATTATCAGCGTCCATCCCGTGGTGAAGTAACGCTGGATGTCGCGGGCCGTGAGCTGGCCCCAGCATCCGATCGGGCGGGCATCGGCAACAAGACCCTTGGTGAGCCCATCGAGGGCATAGCCCTGACCAGCGCGAATACCTTTTCGGCGGGCATCGCGTCGTGCACCGCCTCCCAGCCGCCATGATTTCGTCATGTATATACATGACAGTTTTCCGACAGGCTTCCGAGATACACGACAGCGGCGATTTTCCTATAGTCGCTAACGTCAAGCTCCGTAACCTTCGATGCCCCGTAGTGGACCAGGGGCCGGTACGGGGGCGAGGCCATCGGCGGCTGGGCAACAGCAAGATCGGACGATCGGTACGCGCTCCTCCACGGCGCCGATGAGAGGAGCGTCCACTCGAACGCAGGAGGTTCCCACGTGTTTCGAGACGCAGGCCAGCCGGTACGAGCAGTGCCGCCGGCAGGCGCCGCCGCGATTATTGACCGGAAGGACCCTTCATGCCATTAATCGACCCGATCACCGCCGTGACGCGACGACGTACCACCGCACCACGGCGGTTGCCCGAGCCGAGGCACAAAAATCCGACGACACGGGAGCGTCGACGGCGCTGGATCACCGCTGTGGTCGCCGTTCTGGTCGGGCCGGCGGTCCTGGCCACGACATTGACGCTGAACACCTCGGCGGCGCAGGCCGTGAACAATGACGGCACGTCGTCGTTCGCCACATACAACATGCACGGCTCCGACAACGGATTGACCTGGCGGTCGGAGATCCAGCGGCTGACCGCGCACAACGCGGTGGTGGCGCTGCAGGAGGCCGGCAGCGGGCCGCCGATGCCGGCGAGCATGGACCGGAGCAACTTCCGGCAGATCCGGCTCAATCCGTCCCGCCCCAGCCCCTTCCCCGGTTCGGTCACGCAGGTGACCTGGCCGGGTGGCCCGAGCGGCGGCAACCGTTACGTGTACTTCCTGCAGACGGACCCCCGCCGGGTCGGTGACACGGGCCTGGACACGTGGGACGGCGGCCAGATGAACGTGGCGATGGTCACCGATTCCCAGGCCGATGAGGTCCGCGTACTCGAGAACCCGGCCTACGACCCGAACCCGAACGCCCCGAACAACCGTTACCGGGCGCGTCCGCTGCTCGGTCTGCGGTTCGGGAACACCTGGTATTGGAACACGCATGCCCGCGGCGAGGACGTGCCCGGACTGCTCAACCAGGTTCGGAACTTCGCGGCCACCGATGGCCGCAACTGGGTCCTGGTCGGCGACTTCAACCTGAACATCCTCAACCGTTCCGACGACGAGGCCCGCAACCAGTCGCTGCATCTGCGCGCTGATGAGACCCTGGTCCGCACGGGTCAGCCGACGTTCATCAACGGCAACAACCCGAGTGAGCTGGACTACGCGATAACGCACGGCCTGCCAGCGTTCACCGCGACCATTCCGAGGGGTGCTGGATCCGACCACGTGCCTGTGGACTTTGCCCGGACACCGCCGCCGGCCCAGCCGCCAGCCCCGGCCCGCGTCTACGGCACCGTGCTGGCCACACCGAGCGGCCGTCTGCTGCAGGAGAACCCGGACCGTTCGATCGCGATCGGGGACGCCCGCTACGACAACAACCAGACCTACCGGATGTACACCACCGACTCGCTTACCCACTACCTGCGCAACGTCGGCACCGGAGACTGCGTCGCGGTCGCGCCGGACGCCCGCCGGGACGTGTCCTCCCGGATCGTCGCCGACACGTGCGATGACCCGCGCTCGCAGTGGACGATCAGCCATCTTGAGGACGACCCGGTGCCGAACGACGACAACGGCGGACCACAACGCTGGCAGAGCGTGGCCTTCCCCGGGCTCTGCCTGACTCCGGCTGGCAACTCGGTGACCGCGGCGCCGTGCACCCAGGACGCTGCCCAGCGGTGGTGGGACAGCCCTTCCTCCCTCCCTACAAACTGGCAGACGACTGACGCGAACGTGCGACTCGAATCCGCGTTCAATGGCCGGCTGCGGCGGATCGGCAAGGTCGCCAACACCGAGGTCTATACCGCATCCAAGCCGCCCGCCAGCTGGTGGATCTATTGGTGGTTGTGGGAGAAGCAAGATTTCGGCTGGAACATCCAGCGGATTAGCCCGGACGACAACCTGGTCCGAATCAAGAGCCTGGACGGTGACCTTTGGTGCCTGGGCAGCCGGGACGAGCACGCCACCAAGACAACGGCTGCCGTGCTCCAGGTGTGCGACGCCCCCCGCGGCGTCGACGGGGCTGGCCAGCGTTGGCTGGCCGAGAGCTACCCAGACGGGACCATCCGCTTCCGTAACGAGGCGAACCACCTGTGTCTGCTGTCTCCCGACGGCCAGAGTGGTTACGCCTCGCTTTACGAGTGCCAGGACATCCCGGCCGAGCGCTGGAGCGTGGTGAAGCCCTGAATCGCCGGGCCGCCTGGACCGGCGCGTACGATGGTCCAGGCGGCCCAGTCTCCGGGCGGGTTGACCCGCGGTGACGGACCGGTTAGGTGTGGTGAGCCGCACTCATGATCGACCAGGGCCATATTGACAGACCAGGCAGGCTGAACGACAAGCGCGGTCATCGCAAAAGCGATAGTCAGTCGGCACGGCGCCACAACCAAGCATCCATTCGGTCGCCCGCGTAGACCAGCGCAGCGCCATTCGCGCTGATATGCAGCTCGCGCACATGCGACCCGCCCGCAGCGGTGCCCGGCGGTTCAGTCAGGGATTTGGTTTCGACGTTGCCGCTGGTTACGTCCCACTGCAGTAGCACTGTGTTGTCGTAGGCGCCGGACACCAGCGTCCGGCCGTCCGGAGTGAAGTCGAGACACAGCACCCCGCCGCCATGGCCGTTCAGGTCCGAGGCGAAATGCACGCCGGTCTGGTCGACATGCCACAGCACAATCGGACCGCCGTTGTCCTGGCCGGTCGCGAGCATCGTCCCGTTCGGGTTGAAGGAGGCCGTGAAGACCGATCCCGGTGCATATGCGGGTTCTCCCACCGGCTGTAGGCGGTTGATATCCCAGAGGACTATTTTTCCCTGCGAATCCGGTGTGCCCGGCCTGGCTGGTTCGGCGACAGTGACGAACCAGCGCCCGGTCGGATCCACCTCCGTACTCCAGAGTTCGCCGTCCGCTTGTACCACCCCCGCTTCACCCGTGGCGATATTCCAGACCCGGGCGGTGTGATCCTGGCTCGCGCTGACCAGCGTGGCACCATCCGGCGAGAACGACAGCGAGCGGATGTTATCGCGGTGCCCTGTCATTCGCCTCGGCGGTGCATGTCCCGCGAGATCCCACAGAACGACAGTCTTGTCCATTCCACCGCTGGCGAGAATTGTTCCGTCCGGGCTGAACGCGAGAGCGTCGACACGACCGGAATGGACCCCGATCAGGGTTGCTGTGCTTTTTCCGGAGGACGTGTCATAGAGAATGATTTTTCCGTTCTCGCCGCCAGTCGCGGCCACCGTTCCAGAACCGTTGATAGCCACGCTGGTAACATTGCTGGTCTGCCCCTTCAGCAGCATCGGCCGGGCCGTGTCGAATCCGCCGAACGGCACAGCTGGCGGTGCCGCGGTTACCCTGCGGTCCGGACCCGTCCGAGCGTCGTCCCCGCTGGGGGCGAACACAAGGACAGCTGTCACCGCAACGGCCACCGTCACGGCGATCAGGCCGCTTGCCAGTCCGATCGTTCGGGCCCGAGTACGGCCTGGCCGAGTATGGCGTGGCCAGGCCTCTTTCGTCGGCGTAGGCAGGATGGTTGGAGCGGCGGCGGCATGCGGTTCGTCGGTCTCAGGCGGCCTGTCTGGGCCGGTTGCGGTCAGGGCGCGTGACTCAGGAACAGATGTCGGCACGGACGTGACAGGCTCCCGTACCGTGTCGTCTGTGTCCGCGGATTCGCCGGGGCTGTCACGGGCGTCATCATCACGCGGTACCGGCGGTACCGGCAGCGGATCAACCACAGGCAGGTCGGCGAATCGCTGAAACACCGGGTTGCCCGGAAACATCTCGAGCGCGGCCCGCGCGATCCGACGGTAGGGGTCGACGGCGATTCCGTTCTCGAACGAGCGGAACGTCTCCGCCCACCACAGCGTCGCGTTGAGTCCGACCCAGTCGAGATGCCGGTCGGCCGGGATGCCGATCTCCAGAAGAAGGTGGTGCGCGGCGGTCTGGTTGGAGAAGGCCACCGCGAGCGCGGACCGCAGTATGCGAACGTCGTCGTTCCCATGTGCCGCCCCGCCCAGCAAGGCCACCCCGACTCCTCACTCCGATGCCTGTAGATCGCGGAAGAAGGATACGACCGCATCCGCCCACTGACGGGCTGGGAGGACAGCGAGGCGTGGCCTACACCAGGACCACCGACTGTTCCGTCTCAACGGCGATGCCAGTTGAGGGGTGGCGGCGCCAACGGCACGGCGGATCATAGAATATACGTCGGTGATGCCTGGGTGACCGCTTCGCGGGCCAGCATCCCGCCGGCTCAACTCGCCGACCTGCATATCTGTCACTGCGGCGCGTTCGCCTACATCGCAGGCCAGGTCGCTGACGGAGAGAGGATCCCGCTGACGCGGCTGCGCTACGCGGGATCGGCCACACGCAGAGGCGTCCCCCGCGAAGGACGTACGGGCGAGACCCCCCGGGCCTGCCTGGTGGATATTGGTCGATGCGGGTGGTGATCCAGCAGGCGGTTCGCAAGGCTGCGGACAGCGGGGTCCCCGTGCGGCGCGCAGCGGGGTACGGGAGCGATGCGGCGGGGTGCCTGCTGGGCATCGATCCGCGCGATCGAAGATTTGCCAGACAGGCCCCAAGGTCACGAACCCCAGATCGGAACCGACGACGTGAACCCCCTGATCGCCAGCGCGTTCGACCTTCCCGACCATCTCACCCCCAAGGCCGACCCGACACTGATCGCCGGTGACGAGCAGCACTTCGCGGCCATCGCGGAGAGTCTCGAGCAGTCGATCGCTGACCTGTCCGACCGCCTCGACGCCGAGCGCAAGGCACCCGGCGGCATAGGCCAGGAGGCGATGGAGCGGGACATGGAGATCCACCGGCTGACCGCTCGCCTGCGCGCCCTGCGTCGCTTCGGTTTGGACCTGTGCCTCGGACGCATCGTCAGCGCGGACAACCCCGAGCCCCTGTACGTCGGACGACTTGGCCTCACGGACAGCGGGGGTCGCCGGCTGCTGCTCGACTGGCGTTCCCCCGCGGCTGAGCCGTTCTTCGGGGCGACCCACGCCAACCCGATGGGTCTGGCAAGCCGCCGCAGGTATCGCTGGACCCGCGGCCGGGTCAGCGACTACTGGGATGAGGTGTTCACTGTGGACGGGTTTGACGGGCACGCCGCGCTCGACGACCAGTCCGCCTTCATCGCCAGCCTGGCCAGCAACCGGTCGCCCCGGATGCGGGACGTGCTCGGCACCATCCAGGCCGATCAGGACGCTATCATCCGCGCGGGCTCCGACGGCGCTCTCGTCGTCGACGGCGGTCCCGGTACGGGGAAGACCGTTGTCGCTCTGCACCGCTCCGCCTACCTTCTCTACTCCGACCCTCGCCTCGGTCGCCGCCGGGGCGGCGTGCTGTTCGTCGGTCCACACCAGCCCTACCTGGCTTACGTCGCAGACGTCCTGCCCAGTGTCGGCGAGAAGGGCGTGCAGACCTGCACCCTGCGGGACCTCGTCGCCGAGGGAGCCGCGGCAGCGGTCGAGACCGACCCGGACGTGGCCCTCCTGAAGTCGTCCGCGGACCTGGTGAAGGCGATCGAGACGGCCGTTAGGTTCTACGAGGAGCCGCCCGCCACGGGCATGACGGTCACGACCCACTGGTCTGACATCTGGTTGAGCGCCGACGATTGGGCCGAGGCGTTCGACGCACCAGACCCCGGTACTCCGCACAACGATGCGCGCGAGCGGATCTGGGCGGAGCTGATCGCGATCATAACGGACAAGCACGATGGCGACGTCTCAGCTGACCTGCTCCGGAAGTCGCTGCCGCGGAACGAGGAGCTGCTTACGACCTTCAACCGGGCGTGGCCGCTGCTCGAAGCGGCTGACCTCGTCGCGGACCTGTGGTCGGTACCCGCCTACCTGCGCAAGTGCGCTCCCTGGCTCAGCCCCGATGACGTTCAGGCGCTGCAGCGTGGGGACACCCAGGCCTGGACGGTGTCCGATCTGCCGCTCCTGGACGCGGCCCGGCAGCGGCTCGGCGACCCGCGGGCGTCCCGGCGTAAGCGCCGGCATAACGCCGCTGTCGCCGCCGAGTGCGAGCAGATGGCCAAGGTCGTCGACAACCTGATCCAGGCTGCCGATGATGAATACGGCGTAGGCCTGGTGACGATGCTGCGCGGCGAGGACTTCCAGGACGTCCTAGCCGACGGGACCGCACCGCCCAGTACCGACCCGGACCTGCTCGCCGGCCCGTTCGCGCACATCGTCGTGGACGAGGCTCAGGAACTGACCGACGCGGAGTGGCAGATGCTGCTGCTGCGCTGCCCGTCCCGGAGCTTCACCATCGTCGGGGACCGTGCCCAGGCCAGGCACGGGTTCACAGAGTCGTGGCAGGAACGGCTCGAGCGGATCGGACTCGGCCAGATCAACCTGGCCTCCCTGAGCATCAACTACCGGACGCCGGAAGAGGTCATGGCGGAAGCCGAGCCGGTCATCCGGGCTGTGCTTCCGGACGCCAACGTGCCGACCTCCATCCGTGGCGGCGATATCCCCGTCATGCACGGATCAGCTTCGGACCTGGGCTCGATCCTCGATACCTGGCTTGCCGCGCAGGCCGACGGGATCGCCTGCGTCATCGGCGATCCCGCGTTCCGGGCGACCTCCCGCGTCCGGTCGCTGACCCCGGAGCTGTCAAAGGGGCTCGAGTTCGACCTGGTTGTCCTCATTGACCCGGAGGGGTTCGGCGACGGCATCGAAGGAGCGGTCGACCGCTATGTAGCGATGACGCGAGCGACCCAGCGACTCGTCATCCTCACGAGCTCCTGACATCGGCCGAGACCTCGTCGAGAACGCCACCTAGCCGGCTGACCTGTGCCCACGCGTTCGGCTACGGTTGGGTTCTCTGTTGCCCCCGTGCGGTAGCTCCTGCTCGGGCTGGTACCGGTCGTTGATTGTCCCGGCCGCAGCCATGTCCAGCGTGCCGACATAGCCCCGGAGCGAACACCACACAAAATACGGATGAACCCATGGGCATAGCTGGGCCGTGACTGGAGTTGATGGCCAAGAGCGCCCGGCAATAGGGGCGTGGATCAAGGAGCGGGGCTGGGGCGCGTGCCCCAGCCCCGCGACGCCGCGTCCCCTAGAGCCGGGCGCT
>NZ_CAKJTP010000046.1:0-22819 GCF_917627335.1 Protofrankia sp. CiT1
GATGGTAGGTTGAGGCTGTGACCACGCCACTCGTCGAACGGACGCTGCTGCCTCCAGACAACCGGGAGCGGCTGGGCGGCGTGCTCGCCGCGCTGACCACCCGCCGAACAACAGGTGCCGCCCTGATCAGCCCCGACGGGAAGCGGGTCGACCTGCCTCCCGAGATCTTCGAGGTCGTTCGCGAAGTGGTCGAGATGCTGACCCAAGGGTTGGCGATCACCATCGCTCCGCATCAGATGGTGCTGTCCACGACCGAGGCCGCCGACATCCTCGGAGTCTCCCGGCCCACCCTCGTTCGGCTGCTGGAGTCCGGCGAGATTCCTTTCGAACAGCCGGGAAGGCACCGGCGGGTACGGCTCGCCGACGTGCTCGCCTATCACGAACGTGCCCGGCGCCACCGGGCCGCCGGCCTGGACCAGATGGTCGCGGACGCGGAGGACGCCGGGCTCTACGACCTGCCGACGGACATGGGCTTCGAACGGCTGCCCGCCGACAGCGACGGAGAGTAGGCGACGCCATGGACGCGGTGTTCCTCGACACCTGCGTTCTCCTGAAGTCGTACCTGTGCGACGCTCTGCTCTCGATCGCCGAGACCGGCTCGTTCCGCCCCCTGTGGTCGGACCACATCCTGGAGGAGCTTCGCCGTAACCTGCTCAGGGTCGGTGCGAAGCCCGAGGCCGTCGACCACCGCCTCGACCAGATGAACATCAGTTTCCCCGACGCAAGGGTCACCGGACACGAGAGTCTCATCGGTTCGATGACCAACGATCCCAAAGACCGGCACGTCCTGGCCGCGGCCGTCGTGGGACGCGCGGGCGTCTTGGTGACAGAGAACATCCGTGACTTTCCCATCGAGTCCACCGACGCATTCGGTATCACCGTCCACGCACAGGACGACTTCCTGCTCGGCCAGCTGGAGCTTCACCCCGACGCCGTCATGGAAGCACTTCGCCGGCAGACGTCCCGTTACCGACGCGAACCCCGCACCGTCACCGCGCTGCTCAACATCCTGGCGGGCCCCGGCCACGGCTGCCCCGGCTTCGCCCGTCAATGCCGTGAGGAGCTGTAGGCCGGGGGCTGGAGGTGCTGTTCACGCTCGCCGAGCGGGCACGGGCCGGCGGCCGGCCGCTGTGGCTTCTTCGCTGGCGTACGGACCGTGATCGTCGACGAGGTGCACGTCTTCGCGGGTGACGACCGGGGCTGGCACCTGCTGGCCGTGCTGGAACGGTTGCGACGGATCATCGCCGCCGAAGCGGCCGACTCGGGCGCGGGCCGGCCCGAGCTGCAGGTCGTGGGCCTGTCCGCGACAGTCGGTAACCCGGCCGACCTGCTCCGCTGGCTCCAGGGCTCCGGCGTCGGTCGCCGGCCCGGGCTTGTGGTCGCGCCCGACGTGCCGGTCGCGACCGCGTCGGCGGTCGGTCCGCTGCCAGGCGAGATCGAGCTTGACTACGTCGGCTCGGTACCGAACGCGGCGAAGGTACTCGCCACGCTGCACCAGAGCGAGAAACGGCTCGTCTTCTGCGACTCGAAGCAGCTCGTCGAACAGCTCGGCAGCGAACTGCGCGCCCGCGGCGTGACCACTTTCCTCTCGCACGCGTCCCTGTCGGTCGACGAGCGGCGCCGCTCCGAAGAGGCGTTCACCCAGGCCCGCGATTGCGTGATCGTCGCGACCAGCACGCTGGAACTGGGCATCGACGTCGGCGACCTCGACCGCGTGATCCAGCTGAACGCCCCCAGCTCGGTCGCGTCGTTCCTCCAACGCCTTGGCCGGACCGGGCGCCGGTCAGGAACCGTCCGCAACTGCCTGTTCCTGACCCTCACGCAGGACGCGCTCGTCCAGGCCGCCGGCCTGCTGCTGCTGTGGGGACGAGGCTGGGTCGAACCGGTCGTCGCCCCACCTGAGCCACGGCACATCGTCGCCCAGCAACTGCTCGCCTACTGCCTGCAGGAGAACAAGGTCGGCGACCGGCTCTGGGCCGACGAATGGAACGGCCTCGCGCCCTTCGACCGGTCCGCCGAACCGATCGTCGCTCACCTCGTTCGCTTGGGATTCCTCGACTCCGACGGCGGCATGCTGTTCATAGGCCCGGAAGCCGAACGCCGCTTCGGCCACCGGCACTTCTCCGAACTGACCGCCGTCTTCACCGCGGCACCCGAGTTCACCGTCCTCTCCGGCCGCACCGAGATCGGCCGCACCGACCCGATGCTCCTTTGCGACCCGGTCGAAGGCCCACGGCTGCTCCTGCTCGCCGGCCGCAGCTGGCGTGTCACCTACACCGACTGGAAGCGCCGCCGCTGCTTCGTCGAACCCGCCGGCAGCGGGGGCCGCGCCCGGTGGACCGGCAGCCTCCCTCCGCTGTCCTTCACCATGGTCAGAGCCATGCGCGACGTCCTCCTCGGAGCCGATCCCCAGGTCGCCATGACCAAACGCGCCGCCGCCCGCCTGACCGAGATCCGCGAGGAGCACACCGACCTCGTCCACCCCGCCGGCACCATGATCGTGCGTGAATCGGAGGCCGACGTCCGCTGGTGGACCTGGGCCGGCCGCCTCGCCAACCGCACCCTCACCGCCTCCCTCGGCGACCTCACCGACCCCCGCCAGAACCCCGACGAGGCATTCATCCGGCTACGTTCTGACCTGACCCCAACTATGTGGAAGGCCGCCACGCCGGATCTGGAAAATCGGCTCTGTCTGCCCCACGTGGACGAGCAGGCCCTGGCTGGCCTGAAGTTCAACGCGGCCCTACCCCCGCACCTGGCCGAAGCCACCCTCGCCACCCGCCTGGCCGATCTGTCCAGCGCGAAGGCGGTCCTCACCGAACCGGTCCGGTGGCGCACCAGCCGGCGTGATCCGTAGCACGCGCATCGCCGGTATCCGCCTGGTAGCCGCGTCACACCAGCGGCCGTGGTGGATGACCGTCCCCAGCTGCCGGCCGCTGTCAGCGGGGAATGGTGGTGTGCTTGAACTCGTTGAGCTCGCTCCAGCCGGTCAGCAGATCCACCACGCGCTCGACTGCGCGGATCGACCCGGCAGGGTCGGCCCCGGCGGGGGAACGGTCCATGAGCCGGACGAAGACAGCCCGGTCGTCGGCGATGAACGTCGGCACACCCCACACGGCGTGACTGTTGGTGTACTGCTCATGCTCGGCGCGGACCCTGGCCAGCGCCTCGCCCGAGTCAATCGCCGTCAGCACCTTTCCGGCCGGCACGCCGTGGTCCGCCAGCACCTTGGCGACCTCGTCGCGGTCGGACAGCTGCCTGGCCTCGTCGTGGCGGAGCGCGAACAGGCCGCGGTGCACGGCCGGGAACACCTCGGGGTAGTCGTCGCGGACAACGACCCCAGCCTGCAGGGCCAGGATGCCGCTGTCCTGGTCAGGCTGGTCCCAGACGTCAGGCTGCCCCTCTTCGACGTGGGCCTGCCCGAGGGAGAACGGGGCGAAGCGGACCTGCCAGCCGGCGCCGGCGGCCAGCCCGGTGAGGATGTGCTCGTGCGCGTTGCGGGCGAACGGGCAGCGGTAGTCCCAGGTGACAGTGAACTCAAAGGCCATGAACCCTCCAAGCCGCCGGACCCGCGCCGCATTCCCTACCGGCCGAGTAGAAAAATGCTGAGAGCGCCCGCGATCCGTCGCCGTTCGCTCTCGTAGGCCGCTGGGCGGTCTCCAGCGGTCGGTGCACCGCCCGCCCCGCGTCGGGACTCATAAGAGCGTCCGGCAATAGGGGACGCGGCGTCGCGGGGCCAGGGCACGCACCTCGCCGCGTTGTCGTCAGTCGCCACCCAACACCAGGGTGGCTCCCTCCTCCGCCTCGCGATGCACGCACCCCAGCCCCGCTCCTTGATCCACACCCCTATTGCCGGACGCTCTAAGTAGGGATTTGAATCGGGCTGTTGGGGCAGGTCAGGAGCCTGCCCGATCGCGATCAAACTTGCCGAGCCCTCTGCTCCCAGCACGATGCGGACGGTGCACTGACCCCCTGAATCCAAGGAGCACTCAGGTTCCTGAATGCATAGAGCAGCTGATCGATACAGTATGCGACCTTCGCGCAACCCTGCTAACCACCCTCACATCCGACCTCATTCTCCCAGGTCAAGAGGGTGTCTGACGATGAACCCGCACCTCCCCCATCTGCTGTCCATCCACCTCGGCACGATCCCACGACCGGCAAAGAGGTCGCCGTCCGTTCGGACGGTTATGCGACGTGGGAGCGGGGCGTGACACGGACGATGAGGTCGGCGTCGAGGGCGTCGGCGAGCCGGTCCAGGACGGGCAGCGTGGGCACGGTGCCCCCGGCTTCGAACCGTGCCACCGCCGACTGGGTCATACCAGCCGCGTGCGCCAGCTCGGTCTGGCTCCAGCCACGCTGCTGACGTAGCTGCCGGACGGCACGGCCGAGCTCGAATGCCAACCGGGCCGCCTGGTACGCCTCGTGTGCGCCCGGCTCAGCCATGCGCTGTTCCCGCAGCTGCGCCCACTCCGACCGCTCAGCCACCGTCCCCACCCTCCTCGTCCAGCTCGTCGTCGGCAGTGTGCTGCTCGGCCAGGCAGCGGGCCAGAGTACGCCTGGCCCGGGCGACCTCGCCCACCTCGCGCATCCGGGTCTTGACGAACACCGTCAACAACACGACCCGCTGCCCCGGGGCCAGCCAGTAGGTCACCCGCACCGCCTGCCGGTCCACGTGGAACCGCAGCTCCCGCAGTTTGCCGTCCAACTGCCGGGTGTAGGGCTCCCCCAGCACCGGGCCCTGTTCGGCCAGCAGATCGATGTAGAACGCCGCCGTGGCGAAGTGGGCCGTGGATAGCTGCTCCAACCAGTCTCGGACCTCCGGTTCCAGCTCGACGGTACCCCAAGCCATAGCAGCAACGCTATAGCATGCTCTGGGGTGCCCGTCGTCGGCGTGCCGCCCCCGACCATCCGGCTCGGAGCCGACTCAGCGTGCGATGTGACGTTCAGGGCACGTCAGCCGGTAGCGGGCACAATCGGGGTTCACGTTCCATCCCCTCACCTCCACAGGTAACCTGCCTGCCCGCGAGGCCCTGCGGTTGTTGGCTTTTTCGTGCTCTTCCCGACGCATTGCATGATCATGCATTGTCGGTTGACGCCACCGGAAAGTTGACAGTCCCCCATCCTGGTGATCATCTGGCATCTGCTCAGCGACCCGCACGCCCGCTACCGCGACCTCGGCGCCGACCACTACACCACCTGGATCAACAGTGACGCGAATTCCATCCGATGCGAATTCGCGACAGTTGGCATGCGCAATGATCACAAAGTGGCGTTTCCGTTGGTAGATAGGGTGTCCTGGGTTGCTGGAGGATGCCCGCCGGCGTAGGCCGATTTGGCTCCAATGATCGACTACGGACCCGTGGCCATCAGGTTTGGCGGGGTTGAAGGCCGATGCGGAATCTCGCATCTGATGCGATGGGCCGCTGGTTACTCTCCGTAGAGATCTACGGGTTCCAGTCGGGCAAAGCTGCTGCGCCGCTTCCCCTCCTCGGCGCCTGGCGGCGCCTGCGGTGCGGGTCGGCTTGCCACTGATTATCCCTGGGTGCCAGCATCTTCGACAACATGGAGGACGGCTGGCCGCGTGAAGTCGTTGCGGCGGGCCGCCCGTTGCGAGTCCTACAGAAAGTTACGATCTACACTTGAAGATCAGAGAATTCGCGACACTCGAATACAAGACTCCGCCAGTCCTGTACCCCTACTACAGCGGGATCGGCATGTCGCATGTCGGGAATCGTGCTGTTCTGGACACGTATTGCAGTTTTGCTGTCACGCTTTTCGTGTGGCCTACACGGGGTTCGGGCACAGCCGTAGAACGCACATGAGCGTGTTGGTGACCGTGAAGGCGTACCCCACGGTGTCCCAGCAGCACGGCGAGGCGGTGTGCGTCGCGGGCATCCGCACCGATGTCATCCCCCACCGGTGGGTGCGGCTGTTCCCGGTCCACTACCGTGATCTCCCTGAAGAGCAGCAGTTCAAGAAGTGGGAGTTCATCGAGCTCGACGTCCAACGAGGATCGGATACGCGACCGGAGAGCTACGTGCCGATCCTGGAGACGATCAGACGGGGGCGTGTCCTGGGCACGGGCGACGGCTGGGCGGAACGCCGAACGATCGTCGATCCCCTCCTGCAGTCGAGCCTGTGCGTGGTCCGCCGCCAACGCAAGATCGATGGAACATCGCTGGCGTTAGTCCGTGCACAGGATCTCCAAGCGGAGGTCCGCCGGGGTGGCGGGGCCGAGCAGTGCCCGCAACGCCACGGCGGGATCGGCGTCCGGTGACGGCAACGCCGTGCCCGCCCACCAGGTGTCCTCCAGGTCGAACCGGCCGATGCCCCCGCTGATCCTGGCGTTGTAGATCCAGTACTGCACCGCAGGGCCGTGCGGGACGAGCTGGGCCAGCCCCGGCGCGCGGAAGACGATCGACGTGGTGCGCCGCGCGTCGGTCGGACCCTGCATGGGGATGCCGAGGCACTGCCGGGTTGTGCTGTTGCCGCCGTCGCACCCGAGCACGTAGCGGGCGGTGATCCGGTGGACCGTGCCGTCCGGGGCCTCCACCTCCGCCACGACCTCCTCGGCGGACTCGGTGAGCCCGCGCAGCGCCCAGCCCAGCGCGAACGTGATGTCGGGCAGCTCGGCGACGACCTCCCGCAGCACGCGTTCGACGGCGGGCTGCGGGACTATCTGGCCGGGTTCGGCGACCACGTCCGTGCGCGCCGCCGAGAGGCCGAGGCAGTCGTCGAAGCGGGTGAACTCGGGTCCCAGCAGGCTGGTGGCGACCACGACCTGCTGGGACCAGGCGACCGGCAGTGCCGCCGCGGCCCGGATGCGGTCGGCGATCCCCCACCGGCGGAAGTGCTCCATGGTGCGGGCGCTGGTGGTCTTCGCCCTCGGCCGCAGGAACGAGACCTCCTGGCGCGGTTCGAGCACCACGCAGTCGATCCCCCGAGTGCCCAGTTCGGCGGCGGCCGCCAAGCCGACCGGGCCGCCGCCGACGATCAGGACCGATGTGGTCGTGGGCAGTGTCACCACTGGGTTCCTCCGCCTCTCAGGACAGCTGGTCGCCGGTGGCCCGGGGCAGCAGCCGGCGGGCGTTGCGGGTGGTCAGCTCGCGCCAGGTCTCGCGGTCGTCCGGCGGCGCGGCGGCATCGATGGACTCGATCTGGGTCAGCACGCCCTGGACCGGGAACCAGCAGTAGTCGCTGCCGTAAAGCATCCGCTCCGTGCCGAAGGCACCCGCGAGGGCGGGCACCTGGTCGGGGAACGGGGTACCGGCGATGTCGTACCAGAACCGGCCGAGCTGCTCGCGAACCGAGATGTCGGGCGGCCCGCCCAGGCCCTCGATGAACCCACACGACTGGTCCAGCCGAGCGGCCAGCAACGGGAGTGCGCCACCGCCGTGGGGGAAGATCCACGAGATGCCCGGGTAGCGGGACGCGACACCGTTGAACACCAGGTTCACCGCGGCCCGCGCGGAGTCGAAGATGAACTCGAGTACCGGCCGTGGCAGGCCGACCGTGATGGCCTCGTGCCGGGGCGGCGAGGTCGGGTGGACGAACACGATCGCCCGCCGTCGGTCGAGTTCGGCCCACAGAGACTCGAACAACGGGTCACCGAGGTAGCGGCCATGGCTGTTGGTCGACACAGTGAGCCCGTCGGCGCCCAATTCGTCGAGTGCGTACGCCGCCTCGGCGAGCGCACCCTCGACATCGGGCAGGGTCAGCGAGGCGAAGTGCCCGAACCGGGCTGGTCGCCGACGGCTCAGCTCAGCGCCGAACTCGTTGACCTCGCGCGTGAGCCGCCGCGCCGCGAGATCGTCGCCGAAGTGCGTGCCGGGCGTGACAAGTGACAGCATGGTCTTGCTGATCCCACCCCGGTCCATCAGGCCCAGGTGTTCCTCCTCGCTCCACCTGGGCCAGCCGGGCATGCCGTTGGGGTGTTCGTGGCCCGCGGCTCGTGCGGTGGCGACGTAGGACTCCGTCACGAAGTGCGCGTGCACGTCGACGAGTTCGTGGGCGGACCCCAGTGTCATGAGAGTTCGCCAGCGAGCGGCTTTCGGCCCACCACCGCACCGTTCGCCCCGGCCGCGTCGAATCGCAGGACAGGCACGTCGGTGAAGCCGGCGTCTTCGAGCCAGCCCCGGTACTCCGACTCCGCGTAGTTCTCACCGCCGGGCAGCCCGACAAGCATGTTCATCCCCATCAGCGCCGCGGCGGGCGGTCCGGTGCGTTCGTCGTTGAGCAGCAGTTCACACACCAGCACCACGCCACCGGGTGCCACCGCGGTGAACGCCTTGTCCAGCAGCCGCCGGTTGGCCGCCTCGTCGTGGTCGTGCAGGACCGAGGTGAGCAGGGCGACGTCAAAGTCGGCAGGCAGCGCGGGGTCGGCCTGGAAATCTCCCGCGACGACGTCGATCCGGTCGCCCAGCCCGGCTTCGGCGACCTTCGCCTCGGCGATCTGCCGCACGTGCGGCAGATCGAACACGGTGGCCGTCAGGCCGGGATTGCGCTGGCACAGCTGGATCACGAACCCGCCGGAGCCACCACCCACGTCCAGCACCCGTTGGTGCGGCCCGAAGTCGTACACCTCGTCCAGCGCGCCCGCGGTGGCACCGGCCAGGGAGTGCATCGCGTCCCAGAACGTTTCCATGAGGACCGCGTCATCGGTGCTGAAGGCACCCTCCTGCTGTTCCGGGTCCCAGGTCACCGGACGGTTCGTTTGCAACGCGTCCAGGACCCGGTGCCAGTTCTCGTAGAGCTTGCGGTCGCAGAACCGCACGAACCCGCCGAAGTAGTGCGGCCGCCCGATGACCAGGTACTCCTCGGCGAGCGCGGAGTTCCGGTACCCATCACCGGATTTCTCCAGCAGGCCGAGCGACGCGCACGCGGCCAGCAGCAGCCGGGCCGGGCGGCCCTGCAGGTCCGCCGCCTCGGCGAACTCCTTGACCGTCATCGACGTGCCACCGGCGAGCTTGGTGAACAGCTCCAGTTCAAGCGCGGCGGAAAAGGTCTTGAAGCTGATGAACCCGTTGGCGAGTTCGAGCAGTTGGCGAGTTCGAGCAGTGGTACCTGGCTCAACGGCTGGCCCTTGTCGTTGATGTTCATGATCACCTTTTCATCATGGGATATCGGTCGCCAACACGCGGTCGCTCTCGTGTATGTGCTCGGCAATCACATCCGCGTGTTCGCCCGCGCAGGTCAGTTCCAGCCGATGCGGGAACGAACGCACGAGGGGAGGCTCGGTAGCCCGGAAGTACAGGACGGAGCGGCCCCCTTCCTGTTCCTTCTCCAGCGGGTTGTAGCCCGCGCCATCAGCGACCAGCGCTCCCGAGCCGAGCAGCTGGCGACGCAGTTCCGCCAGCACGCGCTCAAGTCGGTCGACCATGATGGCGACATGTGACTCGTTCATGGACTGGCGCTCGCGGTCGGCCATGCCCTCGGGCAAGGCGCACCCATGCGCCGCCGTCGCGGCGAAGACCTCGATCTCCCTGCAGCCGAACAGATCCGTGTCGACAGCGCCACGCACGATACGCACGTCGAGGTCCTCCGGAGGTATCCGGTACCGTCGGCACAACCGGGACTTGACCACAACGCTGGGGACAGGCCGGGTCACCTCGAAACCATTGCACCGCAATGCCGAGACCACCTCCGAGATCGTCTCGGGGAACACCAGGAAGCCATAGTGGTCGAAGGTGCAGTGCTGGAGGTCGACACGCCCCAGCAGCGGGCCGTGAGTGTGTGCCGAGACCGCGTCGAGCACCTGCCCGACGGAGAACTGGTTGAGGATGGACCTGATCCGGACGACGCTGTCGACATCACGCTGGTCCATTTCCCGCTCCTCGTGTCAGGAACTCCTCCAGCGCCGCATTGAACGCCGAGCCGACGTTCTGCGTCGCGTGGCCGCCGGGGATGACCAGCCGCCGCCCGTCGAGCCGAGCCGCCAGGGCATCGCTGATCGCCTCGAACACCGGGCGCTGGCCACCACTGACGACGAGGGTGGGGATGGCTGCCGCGCGCAGCCGGTCCAGTGGCAGCTCGGCCTCCCACGGCCACCGCACCCGGTCCCGGGCGAGGCTGGCGGTGGTGCGTTGTCCCCCGGACAACACGTCCGGGTAAGGCGTACCGGGATCGATGAGGGCGAATATCGCCCGGAACAGTGCGTCGTCGGCGGCGGGCGGCCGTGCCAGCAGGGCGCGCATGGCCTGCTCGAACTCGTCGGCCACCGGTGTCCCCCTGGCCACACCGCTGGCCGCGCTCTCGATCAGGGTGAGCGAGAGGACCGCGTCCGGGCGCTGGGCGGCGGCCAGCAGCGCTCCCACCGTGCCGTAGGACTGGGCCACCAGGTGGGCGCCGTCGCCGAGCAGCTCGGCGATCAGCTTGGCGTCCACCTCGAAGTCCTCGCGCTCGCTGGTGGCACTGCGCCCGTAGTTCAGCCTGCTCGGCATGACCAGCCGCCACCGGTCGGCGAGCGAGGCCTGGGTCAACCACGCCTGTTCGCCGCAGACCGCACCGCCGTGCACGAACAGGATCGGCGTGCCGCGGCCCAGCTCGACCACATGCATTCCACCGGGCCCGGTCACCTCGGTCCGCTCGACAGGTGTGGCCGTACCGGGGTGCAACAGGGGCCGCACCGTGGCCACCAGCGAGGCCACGGTCGGGTTGTCCAGGAACATCGCCAACGGCAAGGAGATCCCGAGCGCACCGGCGACGGCGTCCCGCAGCTCCACCGCGAGCAACGAGTCCAGGCCAAGGTTCTGCAAGGGTTCGGTGGGGGCCGGCCGCGACCCGGTACCACCGAGCACCGCCGCGACCTGCTCGAGGAGCAGTTCGTGCAGCCGGCGTCCGGCCTCGTCGTCCTGCCCTGTCTGGAAAGCGGCGCGCAGGGCCGAGCCCTCGGCAGTGATCGCGGTGGGCGCGGGCTGTGCCCGGCCGGCCGCCAGGATCGCGTCCTGGCTGGTCTTGCGCATCGAGACGCCGGTCAGCTCCAGCAGGCAGGTCCCGTCCTCGGTCAGGACCCGGAGGTCGCCGGTGACGGCCGACCCGGACTCCGCGCGGACCAACGCGTGGCACAGCAGGGGTTCGTCGCAGTGCCCGTGGCGGGAGAACCGCTCCAGCCCGGTCAGGATCAGCATCGTGGCGAGCGGGAGGGTGTCGTACACGCACGCGAAGACGAGCTGCAGGACGGAGTCGGTGAAGCCGGGGTGCAGCAGGTAGTCGTCGGCCTCCCCGGGCTCGGGCGCGCGCAGCCGGGCCAATACCTCACCCTTGCCGCAGCGCAGGTGGGTGATCCACCGCGCGGAGGACCCGAGGTATATCTTGCGTTTCCACAGTGCCCGGTAGAACTCCGCCCCCGAGAGGGTTGTGGTGCACCGGCGGCTGATGTCCTCGACACCGTCGGTGCCGATGGCGGGCGCCTGCCCCGGCTCCGCGGCGAAGGCGCCCTGGGCGTGCAGTGCCCACACCCCGTCGGGCTCCGGCTGGCTGTAGTAGCGGAACGGTGTGCGCCCGCCCACCGCCGGGTCGACGACCAGCATCGCCGTCCGGACGCCCTCCTCGGGCATCAGGAACGCCTGGGGCAGCGACAGATCCTCGATCCGGGTGCGCTCGAACCCGCGCAGCTGGGCGACCGCCGCCAGCACCGCCTCGACGTAACAGCCGGCGTTGACCACGGCGGCCCCGGCGCACACGCAGTCGCCGAGGCAGGGGTGCCGGTCGACGGAGAGCAGCGAGCGGAACTGCACGGCGTCAACCGGTGACGGGACGCGCTCCCCCAGCAGGGTCGCGCTCGCCGGTGCGCCCGGTCCGGCCACGACCGGCGCCAGCACGGGCCGAGTGGTGGGCTCGAACCAGTGCCGGTGCCGTTCGAAGGCGTAGGTCGGCAGGTCGACGACGCGGCGCGGCCGATGCTCGTCGACCCCACGCCAGTCGACCTTGACGCCGCGCACGAACAGCTCGCCCAGGCTCGCGAGCATCGTCCGCTCGTCCTCGCCGTCCCTGTTCAGTGACGACAGCAGGGTGACCCGGCCGGGCTCGACGATCTTGCCGGCCAGCGTGCACAGCGTGGCGGCGGGACCGATCTCCAGGAACACGGTGCACCCTCGGGACACCAGCTGTTCGACACCCGCCGCGAACCGCACCGGCTGGCGCGCGTGGTCGCGGAGGTAGCCGGCGGAGAAGGTGCCGGCCTCGGCCACCTGGCCGGTCAGGTTGGACACCAGCGGGATCCGGGGATCAGCGAAGGACACCTGCGCGGCACGCTGCTCGAACCTCTCAAGCGCCGGCTCCACCAGGGACGAGTGGAAGGCATGCGAGACCCGCAGGCGCGCACTCCGGACGCCCTCGGCCTTGAGCGCCTTGATCAGCTCGTCCAGCACCGCGTTCGGACCGGACACCACCACGTTGTCCGGTCCGTTGACCGCCGCGACGCACAGTCTGCCCTCGTACGGGGCCAGCGCGCGCTCGACGTGCCCGGGGCCGGCGAGCACCGCGACCATGCCGCCGCCCTCGGGTAGCTCCTGCATGAGCCTGCCCCGCTCGGCGATGAGGGCCAGCCCGTCGGCCAGGTCGAACACCCCTGCCACACACGCGGCGGCGTACTCACCGACGCTGTGCCCCAGCAGCGCCGCGGGCGCCACGCCCCACCGCCGCCACAGCCTGGCGAGCGCGTACTGCAGGCTGAACAAGGCGGGCTGGGCGTGGCGGGTCTGGTCCAGCGGGGTGTGCTCGTCGAACAGCACCGGCAGTAGCTCGCCGCCGAGGATGGCGTCACAGCGGTCGAGGTCGGCCTGGAACGAGGGCTGGGACCGGTACAGCGCGCGTCCCATCCCCGGGTACTGCGAACCCTGGCCGCTGAACAGGAACGCCACCTTCGGCCGCGCGCCGGGTGGTACGACGCCGGTGCGCACGTCCTGGTGCGGGGTGCCCTCGGCGTGTGCGGCCAGTGCGGCCCGTGCTGCTTCCGTGCTGTCGGCGAGCACGACCGCACGGTGGCCGAACCGCGCTCGCCCGTTGTTGGCGGTGTGCGCGACGTCGGCGAGTGAGTCGGTGGCGTCGAGGTGATCACGGTAGCGCGCGATGAGTGCCCGCAGGGCCTCGTCGCTGCGCGCGGACAGCGACACGAGGTGTGTGCCCCCCGCAGCGGACCCCGCAGCGGGGGGGTCCGAGCTCTCCTCCAGAATCAGGTGCGCGTTGGTGCCACTGGCCCCGAAGGAGCTGACCCCGGCGATCCTGGTGCCCTCCAGCCGAGCCCAGTCGGTCAGCTCGGTCGGGATCGTCACGCCGAGCTCCCCAAGAGGGATCCTCGGGTTGACCGTCGAGAGATGCAGCAGCGGCGGCAGCTGCCGGTGCCGCAGCGAGAGCACGGTCTTGATGAGCCCGGCGATCCCGGCCGCGGACTCCAGGTGGCCCATATTGGTCTTCACGGTGCCGATCGGCAGCGGGCGGTCCGGGTCGCGATCGGCGCACAGGACCGAGCTCAGCGCGTGGACCTCGATCGGGTCGCCCAGTGGCGTCCCGGTCCCGTGCGCCTCGACGTAACCGACCTGTGCCCCGCGCACCCCGGCGGCGCGCAGCGCGTCCCGGATGACCGCCTGCTGCGCCTGCCCGTTGGGGACGGTGATGCCGCCGCTGCGGCCGTCCTGGTTGACCGCGCTGCCCCGGATCACCGCCAGCACGCGGTCCCCGTTCGCGGTCGCCTCGGACAGCAGCTTCAGCACGACGACCCCGCAGCCCTCACCGCGGGCGTACCCGTCCGCGGCGTCGCTGAAGGTCTTGCACTGGCCGTCGGGCGCCAGCATGTTCGCCTTCGACATCGCGACGAACCAGTCCGAGGTGACCATGACGTTGACTCCCCCGGCCAACGCGGTCGAGCACTCGCCGGTGCGCAGGCTCTGGCACGCCAGGTGCACGGCCACCAGCGAGGCCGAGCACGCGGTGTCCAGTGTCAGGCTGGGGCCGCGCAGGCCCAGCCAGTAGGACAACCGGCCCGCCGCGAACGGCGAGGTCATCCCCCCGGTCAGCCAGTAGGCGTCGATGTCGGTGGGGGGGCATTCCTTCAGCATCGCCTGGATGTACTCCGACCCGGTCACGCCGAGGAACACGCCGGTGCGGCTCTCCGCGAGCCCGTCCGGTGCCTGGCCCGCGTTCTCCAGTGCCTCCCAGGCGACCTCCAGGAACAGCCGTTGCTGCGGGTCCATCCGCGTGGCCTCGCGTGCGCTCACGCCGAAGAACCCGGCGTCGAAGGTGTCGATCTCGTCGAGCAGCCCGGCCCGTCGGACCGGCGGGAAGCCGGCCGGGTCCCAGCGGTCTGCGGGGATGTCCCTTGTCGCGTCCCGGCCGGTGCGCAGCAGGTCCCAGAACGCCGCAGGACTGTCCGCGTCCGGTAGCCGGCACGCCATGCCCACGATCGCGACCGGCTCGTCAGCGCGGTGGGCCGACCGCTCCAGCGCAGTGCGCAGTTCCCGGATCTCGGTCAGCGCGGCGCCGAGGACCGCCTTGTTGTCCGCCGCGCTCATCGGCGGCCTCGCAGGGCACGGGCGGCTTCGATCTCCACGAGCAGCTGGCGCAACACGTCCTCCTCGGTGTCCACGTCTGCATGCGGCGTGGCGGGCGGGCTCGGCTCGGCGGGCGGGCTCGGCACCTCGGCGACCGCCCTCGTGCGCTCGGCCAGGTGCGCGGCCAGCGCGGCCACGGTCGGGAAGTCGAACAGGGCCGTCGCGGGCAGCTCCCAGCCCAGTGCCGAGGACAGATCCCGTTGCAGCCGCAGCGCGAGCAGGGAGTCCATTCCCAGCTGGAAGAAACCCGCGCCGGGTTCGATCATGGCCGGGTCGAGGGCGAGGGTGCGCGCGGTGTGCTCGGTGACGAGGTCGAGCATGGTCTCGGCGTGCTCGCCCCGCAGACCCGGTGGGTCGCCGAGGTGGCTGGCCGGCGCGGCAGCGGGTTGGACGGCCGGCGCGGCGGCGGGCCCGGCGGTGCGGGTCTTCGGCCAGTACCGCCGGCGCTGGAAGGCGTAGGTGGGCAGCTCGACCCGCCGCAGGTGGTGCTCGGCGGCGAGCGCCCGCCAGTCGGGCTCGGCCACGGTGGCCGGGGTGCCGCCGGTATGGAGCGAGTCCAGCCCGGCGAGCAGGCCGGCCCGGTCCGCCGCCAGTACCGCGGCGGTGTGCGCGAAGCGGGTCCGGGTGGTGGCCAGTGAGTACGCGACGTCGGCGACGCGGAGCTCCGGGTGGGCCACCAAGTGTGCACGCAACAGGCCCGCCTGGGCGCGCAACGCCTGGTCGTTGGTCGCCGACAGCACAACCGGCACGGGCGGGGCGGCGGGACCGGCCGGGGCACCGTCCGCCGGTTGCCCCGGCGCCTCTTCGAGCACCACGTGCGCGTTGGTCCCGCTCATGCCGAAGGCGGACACCGCCGCCCGGCGCGGCCGGCCGGCCGACGGCCACGGGCGGTGCTCAGTCAACAGCTCGATCGCCCCGGACTCCCACGCCACGTGGGGGCTCGCCGCCCGCACGTGCAAGGTCTTGGGCAGCACGCGGTTGCGCATCGCCAGGACGGCCTTGATGACGCCCGCGACACCCGCCGCGGCGACCGCGTGGCCGATGTTCGACTTGAGCGAGCCCAGCCATAGCGGCTGTGCCCGGTCCTGCCCGTAGGTCCGCAGCAACGCCTGTGCCTCGACCGGATCACCCAGCGGGGTGCCGGTCCCGTGTGCCTCGACCAGGTCCACCTCCTGCGGCCGCAGCCCGGCATCGTCGAGTGCCTGGCGGATGACCCGCTGCTGGGCGAGCCCGTTCGGCGCGGTCAGCCCGTTGCTGGCACCGTCGGAGTTGATCGCCGAGCCCCGCACGACGGCGAGCACCGGGTACCCCAGCACCTGCGCGTCGGACAGCCGGGCGAGCAGCAGGGTACCCACGCCCTCACTCCACGCGGTGCCGTCGGCACTGGCGGCGAACGATTTGCACCGGCCGTCCGGCGCCAGCATCCCCGGTTGCAGGCCGAACTCGGTGAACGATTCCGGGGTGGCCAGGACCGTCGCGCCGCCGGCCAGGGCCAGTGAGCACTCACCGGCACGCAGCGACCGGACCGCCAAGTGGAGCGCGACCAGCGAGGACGAGCACGCGGTGTCCACGGTCAGCGTGGGGCCTTCCAGCCCCAGCGCGTAGGCGATCCGGCCGGAGGCGATGCTGGTGGCCGAGCCGGTTATCCGGTGCCCGGCCATATCCTCGCCCAGCAGCGAACCGTAGTCCTGGGCGGAGGTGCCGATGAACACCCCAGTCTGGCTGCCGCGCAACGACTCCGGCACGATGCCCGCCCGTTCGAGTGCCTCCCACGCGGTCTCCAGCAGCAGGCGTTGCTGGGGGTCCATGGCCAGCGCCTCGCGGGGTGAGATGCCGAAGAACAGCGGGTCGAACCCGGCGCAGTCGCTGAGGAACCCGCCTTCCTTGAGCCCGGTGGCCGGGCTGAGGTCCCAGCCCCGGTCGGCGGGGAACTCCGAGATGGCGTCCCGGCCGTCCAGCACCAGCTGCCACAGCTGTTCCGGGGTTCCGGCGTCACCGGGGAACCGGCAGGCCATGCCGAGGATCGCGACCGGCTCGTCGGTGTGGCCAGCGGGTGCGGAGGTGGCGATCTCACGGTAGCTACCACGTAGTTCACCCACCAGGTACTCCGCCAGCGCCCGCGGTGTCGGGTGGTCGAACAGCAGGGTGGCGGGCACCGGCAGGCCGGTGACCGACGCGAGGCGCTCGCACAGCTCCACCGCGGTCATCGACTCGAACCCGAGGTCGCGGAAGGCACGGCCGGCGGGCACGACGGCGCCCCCGTCATGCCCCAGCACCACCGCCGCCTCGGCGCACACGAGGTCCAGCACGGCCGCCAGGTCGGCCGACGGGCGTTCGGGAAGGGGCTGGGCCGGGTCGCGCGGTGGCCTCGGTTCCCCCTGCCGATCGCGCCACGAGGACAACGCTCGTCCCACCCGTGCTGCCGTGGCCGCGTCCAGGTCCAGCGCCTGCCCGAGCTCACCGGCCTCGACCAAGCGCCAGAAGGCCTCGGCCGCCGGATCGGGGCCGACCGGGGCCGGTACTGGTTCCGGCCAGAACCGCTTGCGCTGGAAGGCATAGGTCGGCAGGTCCACTCGCCGCGCGCCCGAGCCGGCGAAGACGGCGGGCCAGTTCACCGCCACGCCCGCCACGTGCGCCTGGGCGAGTGCGGTCAACAGTCGTGTCCGGTCGTGCGCGCCCAGCTCGACGACGACGTACCCGTCACCGGCCAGGGCTCGGCGGGTGCGCTCGTACTCCTCGGCATCGGCCACGGGGTGGTACGGCACCCGACAGGCGTCCGGGGTGACCGGGGCATGATCTTCCGCCGAGGTCACCGCCCTGGCGGCGTCCGCCAGGCTGAGCGCGCCCGCGACGGTGGCCGCCGCGATCCTGCCCTGCCCGTGCCCCACCACCGCGGCGGGCTCAACCCCTAGCGAACGCCACAGCTCGGCCAATGCCACCATCGCCGCCCACGAGACGATGTGCTCACGCTCCGGCGACACCGCTTCGTGTCCGCGAAGCACATCCAGGGGTGAGAAGTCGGTGAAGGGTGCCAGCGCCTGCGCGCACTCGCTCATGCGCGCGGTGAACACCGCCGATGACGTGAGCAGTTCCCCGCCCTGGCCTGCCCACCGCGAGTCCTCGCAGGGGAATACGAACACCGCCTCGGTCACTGTTTCGGCGACACCACGGGCCACCTCGGTGACCGCACCGTCGGCGACCAGCAGCACCGCTCGGTGCTCGAAGTCCGACCGCGTGGTCGCGAGTGACCAGCCGATGTCGACCGGCGGGCCGTCGAGGGACCGGATTCGCGCCAGCTGCGCCGCCAGCGAGGCCGATGACCTCGCCGACACCACCCATGGCACGACGGGCAGCCTCGACCGCCGCTTTCCCGGTGCCCGCACCGGAGGGGCCTGCTCCAGGATCACGTGCACGTTAGTGCCGCTCAGCCCGAACGAGGACACCCCGGCCCGGCGCGGCCGATCGACCATCGGCCACTCGAGCGCTGAGGTCAGCAGCTCGACTGAGCCGGCCGACCAATCCACATGGGACGACGGTTCGGTCACGTGCAGGGTCCTGGGCAGCAATCCGTTTCGCAGGGCCATCACCATCTTGATGACGCCGGCGACGCCCGCCGCTGCCTGCGTGTGCCCCAGGTTCGACTTGACCGAGCCCAGCAGCAACGGAGTGTCCCGGTCCTGCCCATACGTCGCCAGCAAAGCCTGCGCCTCGATCGGGTCGCCCAGCGTGGTCCCCGTGCCATGCGCCTCCACGGCGTCGACCTCCGCTGTGGACAGACCGGCGTTCGCGAGCGCCTGGCGGATCACCCGTTGCTGCGCCGGTCCGTTCGGCGCGGTCAGGCCGTTCGACGCGCCGTCGGAGTTGATCGCCGAACCCCGCACCACGGCGAGCACCTGGTGGTCACGGCGCCGCGCGTCGGACAACCGTTCCAGCACGAGCACTCCGACGCCCTCGGCGAACCCGGTACCGTCAGCGGAGTCGGCGAAGGCCTTGCACCGGCCGTCCGCGGCCAGGCCGCGCTGCCGGGAGAACTCCACGAAGCTGCTCGGTGTGGACATCACGCTCGCCCCACCGGCCAGTGCGAGGTCGCACTCGCCCTGACGCAGGGATTGCACGGCCAGGTGCATCGCCACGAGCGAGGACGAACAGGCCGTGTCCACCGTGAGCGTGGGCCCCTCGAACCCGAACGTGTAAGCCACCCGCCCGGAGGCCACGCTCGGCGCGGTCCCCGTGGTCTGGGAACCCTCGAACTCGCTGCCGAGCAACCGCGCGTAGTCGTTGAACATCACCCCGGAGAAGACACCGGTCTGGCTGCCCCGTAACGACTTCGGGTCGATCCCCGCGCCCTCCAGGGCCTTCCACGACGTCTCCAGCAGGAGCCGCTGCTGTGTGTCGGTCGCCAGTGCCTCCCGCGGTGACATCCCGAAGAAGGCCGGGTCGAACTCGCCCGCGTCGTGCAGAAACCCGCCCAGCCGGGTGAGCGAGGTCCCGGCGTGGCCGGGTTCGGGGTGGCAGAGCGCGGTCAGGTCCCAGCCGCGGTCGTGGGGGAACTCCGTGGCGACCTCCCCGCCGTCCAACAGCAGTTGCCACAGCTGCTCCGGTGAACGGACATCGCCGGGGAACCTGCACGCCATCCCCACGATCACCACGGGGTCCTCCCGGTCCGCGGGTTGTGCCCGCCCGGTCTCACGGTGGTCGTGCCGCGCACTCAGCAGGTGGGATACGACGGCCAGCGGGGTGGGGCAGTCGAAGACCAACGTGGTGTCCAGTGCCCTGCCGGTCGCCTCCGCCAGCCGTCTGCTCAGCAGGACGGCACCGGCGGAACTGATCCCGTAGTCGCGGAAGCTCTGCTCGGGCAAGATGGGCTTCTCGCAGTCCGCCACGGCACTCGCGTGCTCACGAACGAGGGACAACAGCTCCGGTGGTGCCAGTGCGGCACCGCTCGCCTGAGGTCGGCGGCCGAGAACCTGCTCGACCAACCGCCTTCGCGCGAGCTTGCCGGTGGGGGTGTGCGGCATCCGCTCGACCACGACCAGCCCGAGCGGGATCTTGTAGGAGGCCACGCCACTGGCGGTCAACAGCTCGGTCACCTCGGCCAGCGTCACCTGCTCGCCGGGGTGAACCGCGACCACCACGCAGGGGTACTCGCCGAGGCGGTCATCCGGCAGGCCGATGACCGCCAGGTCCGACACCCCCGGCAGCTCGGCGAGCAGGTGCTCTATCTCCAGCGCGTTGAACTTCTCCCCGCCGACATTGATCCGTTCCACGGCCCGCCCGTGGAAGGTCAGCCGGCCCTCGCCGTCGATGGCGGCGAGGTCGCCGGTGCGCAGCCACCCATCACCGGCGAACGCGGCCTGGGTCAGCTCGGGTTCACCGAGGTAGCCGCGGAACTGGAAGGGGCTCCGGAAACGCAGCTCCCCGACCTGGCCGGGCTCGCAGTCGCGTTCGTCGGGTCCGACCACACGGGCCTCGCTGTGCTCGACCGGCAGCCCGATCCCATACCCCGACGTGCCCGCGATCTCCCCTGGCAGCGTGGTCGCGCCCGCACCGAGCTCGGACATTCCCCACTGCACGGCCACCGCCGCGCCGGTCCGGCTCGACACCGCACGCGCCAGCCGCTCCGGTACGGGGGCCCCCGACGCACGCACCTGGCGCAGCCGCAACCGCCCGTCGGGGACGTGCCCGAGGATGTCCCGCAGTTGTGCCGGTACCGCGAACAGCACGGTCGGCGCGGTCTCGTCGGTCAGGCGCAGGAAGCGGTCCACGTCCCAGCCACCGCCGAACATGACCTGCCGGGCACCAACGGCCAGGCCCAGGTGCAGTGCGAGGAGCCCGAACATGTGGCTGAACGGGCTGGTGCTGAGGATGCGGTCCGTTGGAAGCACGCCGCCCCGGCCCACGATCGCCAGGGCGTTGGACAGCACCCCGTCGTGGGTGTGCACACAGATCTTCGGGCGCAGCGACGTCGTACCGGAGGTCGGCGCCAGTAGCAGCGGTGAATGCGGTTGCAGATCGAGGCGTACCGGCGGCGCACCCGCCCACTCGTGCTTGAGGTCCATCAGCGAACCGGGTGCGAGAAGGACGTGGCGTAACGAGGGGCACGCGGCCCGCAGCTTACGTGTCAGGCCGTCGATGTCCACACCGTGGCGCCTGCCACCGTCCGGCGACAGCACGGCAACGACCGGCCCGGCGGCACGCACGAGCCCTTCGAGCTCACGAACACCGTTGCTGCCGTGCAGAGGCAGGAAGACCGCACCGGCGATCGCCACCGCAAGGTGTACAACGAGGAAGTCCCAGGAGTTCGGCAGCTGGACGGCAACCACATCGCCCGACGTGACACCGAGCCCACGCAGCCCCCTGGCCACTGAGTTGCCCTCATCCCACAGATCCGACCAGGTCCGTTCACCCGAGCCGGCCGCGTGACCGGACCGGTCGTGAACCGCGATGGCAGCCGGGTCCTGGAGCACCGTCCGTTCGACCAGTGCGGGCAGTGTGTGGCCGACGAGTCCCGTGGCGGAGGCAGGAGTAATGTGGAAATCGTTTCCCGTGACCGCCACTACGCCCCCTGGTTTGGCCCGTCGTGCTCGGCCACATGAGGCGCGTGCCCGATTGTCGACAGATCGTAACTTCTATGGCGGAAAGCTGGAGTCTTATTCAGAACTCCCCGATCAAGATTTTTAGCAGAGTCCTGACCTGCGACGATGAATGATCTGAACCATCTGCACTGGGGGTTTTGAATAAGCCTCCTGGATTCGGTGTTCTGAAAATCGGAATCGGCCTTCAAAGCACTCGCCGAGGGTAGCCAGAAAAGCTGGTTTCTGGCCAGAGGGGCAGCCACCCGACTCCTCGGCATCAACATCGTCATCATCGGCCCCCAATTCACCACACCCGCCTGGTGGCCCGCAGCTAATAATCCCACCCTGCCCACCATCCACCTCGTCCACGTCAGCGGAATCAAGCGGTCAAGGCGACATGTCCGCTGCCAGTAGATCGCCGAATACTTCAAGCGGCGTCTGCCAGTTCAACATTCAACGTTCAACGGTACGTATTCGGAAGTCCTGTGGGATCTTGGAGTCAACCTGCTGCAGCACAGGCACTCCCGCCCGACGACCCACGGGACTTCCGAATACGTACGTTCAACGTCTCCCGTGGCTTCTCATTCAACTGGGAAGTCAGGCTATCAAGATCTGCCTGCGAATGCAAGGATAAGTCGGCGCCCTTCGGGAAATACTGCCGGAGCAGATGATGTTGCACGAATCGATTGGGTCCACCGAGCCGGTTGACACCATATTGACCCAGGTCACAGGCGTGTCGGTGCGGAGTCGATCAGATCAATGGAGATCGAAATTGTGGAGTGATTACAGCAGGCCCATGGGGTCAGCGGCCGACAACGTGGCCAGCGCGTTTTCAGTACGTGGAAACTCGGCTTTCAACAGCCGCCGGTGGCCTTCATGACCATGAGCGGGAGTCCTGGTGTCAATTCTCGTTTAATCTGGCCAGCCTGGTGCCCCCGACCTGTGGCTGGTCAGATCGCCTGAGACGAGGTGCGGGGAGGTTGTCTCACTTGAAGTGGCCTTTTTCGGGGGGTGGCACTGGCGTCTGCCAGCCGGCGTGCAGTTTCTGGGCCTGGAACCGGTGGCGCTGGTCCGCGAAGTCGACGCGGTGGCGGGCGACCCAGTCCCGCAGAGGGTCACGGCACCAGGACGTGGTCAGGGTGGCCACGCTTGCGTGGGTCCTGTGGGCGACGTGCTGGTAGAAGCGGTCGAGGTCGGGCTCGAAGGCGATCGCGACGAGACAGCGCCACTCGAGGTCCGCGAGGACGCGGGCCAACGCGACGGTCTCAGGGAGAGTCACCGCGGGATGGTGGACTGCGACGCCGAGGGTGTCGGCGCGTTGCTGCCATCGCGTGGCGAGGTGGGGATGGCGATGGGCTGGGTCGCTCCTGGCCCACCAGTCGACGATGCTTCCCCCGACCCCGCGATCGTCACCCAATGGATCGCTGAGACCCAAACCGAGCGCGCCGCGGCCGTCGCCGCCCTCGACCGCGCACGACAGCCCAGCTCACCCCGACGCCGCATGACTCGCCAGGAGATCAAAGATCTGATCGATGCCCTCGGAGGACTCCTCACCGTCCTCGGCAAGGCCGACCCGGAAGACAAGGCCAAGGTCTACCAACAACTTGGCCTGCGCCTGACCTACGACCACGAAACACAGACCGTCCTGGCCGAAGCAGCACCGAGATCATCGGTGTGTGTAGTGTCTGTGTCCGA
>NZ_CAKJTP010000046.1:23039-31361 GCF_917627335.1 Protofrankia sp. CiT1
GGGGGGACTTGAACCCCCACGCCCTTAGAGGGCACTAGCACCTCAAGCTAGCGCGTCTGCCATTCCGCCACCCGGACGTGCATGCCCTGTCGGACCTGCAACGAAACAGACTCTACACGGCTCGCACCGTTGCTGACGCAAGGGTCCCGTCAGGCCGGCGGGCAATAAATGATCTTGAATCTCCTCGGAGCCGCGCCGGTCGGCGCCTGACCTTGAGCCCTTCCCGGCGGATGGGGGTGCGACTGGCATCCCCGCTGGCTTGTCTACCGCGATCACCGCCGGCACCCAGAACCGCTACCCTGTAGCGATCAACAACAGGGAACGCGGCAGCGCGGGGACGCGGCAGCGCGGGGTTGGGGCAGCGCGGGGTTGGGGCAGCGCGGGGTTGGGGCAGCGCGGGGTTGGGGCGCGCACCTCACGTCATCGCTCCCCATCCATCGCCGCGCGATGCACGGGTACCCCGGCTCGTCGGTCTCGCGATGCACGCACCCCAGCCCCGCTCCTTGATCCACACTCCTATTGCCAGGCGCTCTTATTCCGCAATGAGCCGCACGGCGCAGGCTGCGCTGACAAGGCCCGCCATATCACTCCGGCGGTGTCATTTATGACATGAGTTGCTACGATGATACCGAGACAATATCGGAACGCAGCGGGGCAAGGGCGGCTCCGATCTGGCTGGTGGTTTCCGCCGGGACGCCGAGGCTTTTCAATGCCGCAACCAGATGATCCACCACCGCGTCGAAGTGTGCGTTGGTAGCGCCGAACACGGCGTGTACCGCAGCCATGTCCCGCCCCTGGTAGATCTCGGGACCACCGATCGCCGCGGCGATGAACGCCCGCTGATGCGCCTTGACGCGAGTCAGGTCCCGATTGGCAAAGAAGGGGGCAAGACTGGGATCGGCCATCACCCGGACGTAGAACTCGTCGACCGTGGCCTGCACGGCCGTTGCGCCGCCGATAGCGTCGTAGATACTCACCAGAGGTCTCGCTTTCGCAGGAGGGGCCAACCGGAGGCCATCGACCATGTTTGTTGCCCGAGGTTGCGCTGGTACACAGCCAACAGGTTCACTGAACCGCGGACACAATTTCTTTAAAAGAGGAAAATGTCCGCGCGGCAGAGCCAGATGGCAGCCGACCGCAGGCCGTTCGGCTCCTTCTGTTCCGTGCCGGAAGAAGCTTCACCTGCTGGGAGGCGGTAGGGAGCAGCGGTGCCCGGGCCGGGCCGAGGCCCGCCAGGTCGTCATACAACCAGTCAGCGCACAACCAGTCGGCGCACGACGGAGTGGCTGACAGGCCAGTCCCCGCGAAGAGCCCCGCACCGGACGGCTCCGCCGCGGTCCAGCGAATCTCGAAGTAATTCTCGAAGTAATCGAGATAGCAGCTGAGGCTGGATAACCGCATGCGAACGACAGCGATATTCGCGTATCCTGGGCCGAGCCTGTATGACGATGGCTGGGCTGCCGCCGTCCGGCACACCCATCCACCGCGAGGTAACCAACGCCGTCGCGGCGTCGCGGGGCTGAGGCACGCGAGCCGCCGACCGGGCGGCGCGAACCGGACAGTCCTATTGCCGGAGCTTCTTGACTCTTTTGGCGAGATCCGTAGGGCACAGGCCATGGAGCCGCCACGGCGGTCGTGCACGACCGCCGTGGCGGTGCGGCTTGTTCGGGCACAAGACCACGGCGCGAGACCACGGATGACAAAGATCGATCTTTTGAAGGCGGGACGCGTGCCCTCGCTGTCATCGAGGCTGGAACTGTGGATCGAGACCTTGCCGACAGCAGTCCTGTTCTGCCCCAGCGAGACACGCCACCGTCCCTGGAAGAGCCCGTGTCCGCACGTACGCCCACCTCGCCGAACGCACCAGCCCCGGAACCTGCCGGCAGCCCGCCGCTGGCACGCGACCCCGTCCTGACCTATGGCCGGGAGGACGAAGCCACCTCCCGGCCGTGGTCGAAGCACGACCGGACGCTGGCACAGACCGGTTTTCTCATCATGGCCAAGCGGCTGCCGGGGCTGTTCCGACTCGCCTGGTCGCTGGCCTGGGAGTCCGACCGGGCTGGGTTGATCACCATGGTCACCCTGCGGGTGCTGTCCGGGATTGTGGAGGCTGGTGGGCTGCTTGCGGTGGCCGGCGCGCTCGGCGCGTTGCTCAGGGAGGGGCCGACCCCGCGGCGGCTGATGGCGGCATTGCCCGCGCTCGCGCTCGTCGTCGGCGCTGGGATTGTCCGGACCGGACTGTCGATGGTCAACAATTTCCTGCGGACCCGCTTCGGTCCCCGGGTCGACCGTGTCTCGCTCATCCGGCTGCTCGAGCTGGCCACCCGTACCTCCGTGATGGCCTTTGACGACCCCGGGTTCGTCGACGATCTCGATGCCGCGGAGCGGGGTGCCGCGAGCGGGCGTCAACTTGTCGACAACACGGTCGACGTGCTTACCTCGGGGGTGCAGATCGCTGCCGCCGGCAGCGTCCTCGGCGTGCTGCACCCCGTCCTGTTACCGCTGCTGGTGATCTCGATCGTGCCGGACGGCTGGGCGTCGGTACGTTCCGCCAGGCTCGCGCACGCGTCCTGGCTGGGTCACATCCGCCCGGTCAGGCGCCAGTACATGTTGCGGCACCACATGACGGAACGCGGCTGCGCCGCGGAGATCCGATCGTTCGGTCTCGGCCGGTTCCTGCTCGACGAGTACACCGCCCTGGCCCGCGAGCACGAGGCCGAGCAGGTGCGCGTCGGCCGCGGGCAAGCGGTGTACCGGCTGACCGGCGAGGCCGTGTCAGGGCTCGCGCTGGGCGCTGTCTACGGGACGCTGATCGTGCTGCTCAACACGGGCATCATGCCGCTCGCCGCCGCGGGCACGGCGGTGTTGGCGATCCGTAACGGCCGGGGCGCCCTGTCCTCGGCTTTGAACAGCCTCAACAGCGCCTATGAGAACTTCCTCTACTTCGGCGAGTACCGGAGCTGGATCGCGGAGGCGACCCGCCGGGTGCCCCGGCCCCGGGCACGCCTGGCGCCGGCCAACCCAACAGTGATCAGAGCCGACAACGTCACCTACGCATACCCCCGTACCGACACCCCGGCGCTGCGCGGGGTCACGGTGGAGCTGCGCAAGGGCGAGGTCGTCGCATTCGTAGGCGCCAACGGCAGCGGCAAATCCACGCTCGCGAAGATCCTCGCAGGCCTGTACGAGCCGGACTCCGGCACAGTGAGCTGGGATGACACCGTTCTCGCCGAGGTCGACCCGGACAGCGTCCGGTCGAATATCGGTTTGATCCCGCAAAGCTACACACAGTGGCCGATGTCGGCCCGGCTCAACATAGCCGTCGGCCGGATCGGGCGCCTGGCCACGGACGGGCCGGACAGCGTCATCCCCCCCGCGGAGGCGACCGGCGCAGCCGAAGTGATCGGAAAGTTACCATATGGTTACGATACGTCCCTGGCGCGCCAGTACAACGCCGGGCACGACCTGTCCGGCGGCCAGTGGCAGCGGATCGCCTGCGCGCGGGCGGTCTATCGGGATGCGCCATTCCTCATTGCGGACGAGCCCTCCGCGGCCCTCGACGCCCGTGCCGAGCAGGCTTTGTTCAACCTGATTCGCGAGCTGGCACGGGAGCGGACGGTTCTACTGATCACCCACCGGCTCGCCAGCGTCCGCACCGCCGATCGCATCTACGTCCTCGACGACGGCCTGGTGGTCGACGAGGGTACGCACGCCGGGCTGATGACCCGGTCCGGCATTTACCGCGAGCTGTTCACTCTCCAGGCCAACCAGTTCCTCGACGCGGAGGCGTCCAGGACCAGATGACCATGACAGTGAGCGGCTGTTTTTGTTTTCCTGGCTCCGTACGTCGGGCCGAGCCTTCCTGGGGTCGCTTCTCACGCCGACCGCCGGTACCGTACCCTCCAACACATCAGTTGTGTTTGCCAACTCACCTGTGAGGGATCCGTGAGCGTTCAGGACAACGAGGCCGCCAACGCATCCCCACCGGTCTCCGTAGCGCTCACCGCCACCACCGACACGTCTCCCACCGACACGGGTACCGCCGCCGCGGGCCGCTCGGTGGCCCACGTGCGCCTCGGCCCGGTCTTCGCCGTCGTCGCCGCGGGCGTGGCCATGTCCAACCTCGACCTGTTCATCGTCAACGTGGCGCTGCCGCGGATCGGCACACACTTCGGCGGATCGTCCCTGGCTTCGTTGTCCTGGGTGCTCAACGCCTACGCGGTGCTCTTTGCCGCGCTGCTGGTACCGGCAGGCAGCCTGGCGGACCGCACCAGCCCGCGGCGGGCCTACCTGTGGGGTATCGGCGTCTTCACCGTGGCCTCGGCGCTGTGCGCGCTGGCGCCGAGCGTCTGGGCGCTGGTCGCCGCTCGGGCCGTCCAGGCCGCGGGCGCGGCCATGCTCATCCCCGCTTCGCTGGGGCTCCTGCTCGCGGCCGCCCCGCCGCAGCGGCGGGGCTCCACGGTCCGGGCCTGGACGGCCATCAGCGGCCTGGCCGCCGCGGTCGGCCCGGTCGTCGGTGGCCTGCTGACCGAACTGGACTGGCGATGGGTCTTCCTGGTCAACCTTCCCTTCGGCCTCGCCGTCCTTCTCCTCGGTCCGGGGATCCTGCCGCGTACTCCCGCGCGGCTGAACGCCGCCCGCCCCGACCTGCCCGGTGCGGGTGTTTTCATCGTGGCGATCGCCGTGCTGACCCTTTGCCTGGTCCGCGGCCAGGACTGGGGCTGGGCCTCGGGAAGGACGCTCGTCTCGCTGGTGACCGGGGTGGTTCTCCTCGTCGTGTTCGTGTACCGCTCGGCACGTCACCCGGCGCCGATCCTGCCGCTGCCGCTGCTGCGGGTGCCCGTGTTCAGGGGCGCGGCCCTGGCCGCGCTCCTGTTCTCCGTCGCGTTCGCGGCGATGCTGTTGTCCATCATCCTGTGGTGCCAGCAGGTCTGGACCTGGTCGGCACTGCGTACCGGCCTCGCGATCGCGCCGGGACCGCTCATGGTGCCGGCACTGGCCGTCGGCGCAGGACCGCTGGCCCGGCGGATCGGTGCGGGCTTTGTCGCCGCAGCCGGTTGTGTTCTCTTCGGCTGCGGGATTGCCTGGTGGGCGCTGCTGCTCGAGCCTGACCCCACCTATCTGCGGGGGATGCTGCCGGGCATGCTGCTCACCGGTGTCGGGGTGGGCCTGACCCTGCCCACCCTGATCAGCGCGGCCGTCACCGCGCTGCCGCCACAGAGCTTCTCCACCGGTTCGGCGGTGGTCACCATGGCTCGCCAGCTCGGCACCGTGCTCGGTGTCGCGATGCTCGTCGCGGCCCTGGCCCCGGCCCGGGGCGAGGGTGTCGCGGTCGCCGTACACGCCTACGACAGCGGCTGGCTGTTCACCTTGGCCGCGATCGCCGCCGGTGCGGCCGCGTGCCTACTTCTCCCCCGCGGGCACTCCCCGACCTGATCACAATGAATGATAATGGTTCATAACCGTATATAACAGGAAAATCGGTCATCCGGATGGCGGTGGCCCGTCGGCTGGCAGGGCGCTCACCCGGTCTCGTCGCGGGCATGACGGGAACAGCCCTGTCGATGGCCCGTACAATAGATCCATGCCGAAAGGGCCGGATCCGCGTGCATGTTCCATCGCCGACACTCTGCACCTGGTTGGCGAACGTTGGACATTGCTGGCCATCCGAGAGCTCATGCTCGGTGTGCGCAGGTTTGACGGTATTGTGCGCAGTACCGGGGCGCCGCGCGACATCCTGACCGTACGGCTGCGGAAGCTGGAGGCCGTCGGCATTGTCCGGCGGGAACAATACAGCGATCATCCGCCACGTTATGAATACCATCTGACGCCCGCCGGGAAAAACCTCACCGACGTGCTGCTCAGCCTGATGAAGTGGGGCGACCAGCACCTGAACGCCGGTGACCCGCCGGTGCGCTGGCGGCACACCTGCGGTGAGGTCCTGGATCCGGTGCTGGTGTGCCGGCACTGCGGGGAGCCCGCCGGGTCAGGTCTGCATTCGCCAACCGGTCGCGGCGCGCTCGTCTCCCACACCGAGCCGGTGGCGACGTCCTGACCCGGCCCTGGCAACGGCAGGTTCCGCATACAGCAGAGTCACAGTGGGGCCATGACAAAGTCGTTCTTGCCGACCCCGCAGTTGGGGCAGGTCCAGGAGTCGGGGATGTCTCCCCAGGCCGTGCCCGGCGCGATGCCCTCGTCGGGCAGCCCCAGGTCCTCGTAGTAGGTCCAGCCGCAGACCAGGCACATCCACGCCTTGCCTCTGACCATGGTTTCCGGCTTCATCCGACCGATGCCTCACTCTCCGGAACGTGCGCTGACACGACGTGCTTGGGCGGGACGTGCTCGGCCACAAAGGCCGAGACGGCGGCCGTCACCCGGGCCGCCATGAGAATGCCGAGGTGGCCGTGGCCCGGGGCCACCGCCAGACGTACGGTACGCAGGCCCGCGGCGATGGCTTCGGCGTCGGAGAACGGGACCACCGGGTCGCCGGGGTCGTGGATCGCCAGCTTCGGGCAGTCCAACGTCCGCCCCAGCCCCACCACGTCCCAGTGACTGACCGGCACCCCGTTACGCCGGTGCAACTCAGCGTAGATACGGTCGACGACCGGCCGGGACATTTCCGGCCGACCAGCCGACCACCGTTCAAGGACACCCGCCAGCGAGGCGGCCGGGGCGACGAAGGCGAGGCAGTCGACGGGCATCGCCGGACGTGGCGCCAGCGCGCCGACCGCGGCGATCGAGCCCAGCGAGTGGGCGATGACCGCCCGCACCCCGCCGAGGGTGTCCAGCACCGTCCCGGTTGCCCGGGTGAACTCGGTCATCGTCGCCTGTGAGCCGGCGGAGACGCCGTGCCCCGGGGCGTCAAACGCCGCCACCCGGAAACCCAGCTGCCGCAGCGGGCTGATCAGCCCGTGCATGCTGCTGCTGTCAGCCCCCCAGCCATGCACGAGCAGGACGGTCGGGCCCTGGTCCCCCCACAGGTAGCCGCCGCGCACCCGGGGCTCACCGTCCACCCGGAAGCCGCGAGCACCCAGCGGCGATACGTCGTCGGGGTACACCCCGAGCGGGCGGGTGTCGCTGAAGGTGTCGGCGGCCAGCCGCCCGGCTCGAACGGGTGCTACCGACCGCAACACGCTGTAGCCCAGGCGGCGGATCGCGACCGGTGTCACGAGCCCGCCCCGACGGTCTGCGGAAGCTCCTTGACCGTCCGCCGCTCCTGGGGCGGGACATGCGCTCGGGAGAAGTCCATGTAAAAGCCGGACGCCGTGTCATAGAAATGGCAGCGACGCAGGATGTGCCACAGGTGCCGTATCTTCACCTCACGTTCCCGGATCATGCCCGGGTAGGCGCGCTTCAAAGCGGCCTGTGCCTTGGTGAGGTTATAGAACGGGACAACCGGGGCCACATGGTGTGCGGTGTGGATCGAAATGTTGTGGGTCAGGAAAAGCAGCCATCGCGGGTAGGCGTAGTCCGTCGTGAGCAGCAGCCGGCTGGCATTGCGGGTCCAGTGCTCGGATGTCAGGTAGGGCACATCACGGGAGCTGTGATGCATCAGCGTGGTGGCGCTGAACCAGGCATGCGTGGCGAGCCACGGGCCGACGAAGTACAGCAGGAACCCGGTCGCCCCGGTGTAGTAGACGAGCACCGGGAAGTACCCGGCACAGACCGCCGCGACGAACAGGATCGAGCGCCGGGCGTCGCGGCGCATCTCCTTCTTCGGAAAGAAGCTCGGCCGGAACCCGGACACCCGCCAGTAGTTGATGGTGCCGCCCCAGAACGCCCAGGTGCGGGTGCCATGATAGATCATTTTCTCCCAGCGCGGCATCCGGTCATACAGCGCGGCCGGAATGGGCCGCCAGTCGGTGTCCAGCTCCAGGTTGTTGGTGTGGGTGTGGTGCATGTTGTGCGCGTGCCGCCAGGCGTGGAAAGGATAGATCAGCGGCAGCAGCGACACATGCCCGACGGCAATGTTGAACCAGCGGGATCGGGAGAAGGAGTTGTGCCCGCAGTCGTGGGCGATGCAGTGCAGGCCCCACCCGCCCAGCCCGGCCACCATCAGCAGCGGCAGGTACAGCGGCCAGTACGGGGCGAAGCTCATGCTCACGACCGCGCCGATATAGAGTGCCCAGCTCACGGCGAAGCCCAATAACCCGCGGGCAACCCGCGGCTCGATCAGGGATTTCGGGATCGCCGCGGCGAGCCGCTCGTTCCTGATCTGCTCCGACTTCTGGAGAAAGTCCTCGAAGTATGCGTCCGGGGCTGAGGGGAAGCGGTATGTCGGCATGGTGTCCAGTCCAGTCCAGTCGGTTGCCAGTCCTGCGG